>DQHP01000036.1 GCA_003524435.1 Microbacterium sp. | reverse complement strand
TGGTGCGCGCCTTCGAGCCGTTTCGCGCACCGCTCAGCGAGGCCGACATCGCGCGCCGGCGCCCGGAGACGCTGACTCCGCGGCAGCGGGAGATTCTAAGCGAGGTCGGATACCCGTACTCGCTGGATGAGTACCGCCTGCATCTGACGCTCACAGATTCGCTCGATGCCTCTTCACTCGCCGCTTCGCTCGGAACCCCCGACGAGGTGGATGCCGCGATCGGCACGCACTTCGCAGAGTTCGACGGCGTTGACATCGCTCTGACCGCTCTTGCTCTGTTTATCGAACCAGCCAGCGGAGAGCCTTTCCGCATTCACTCAATCCACCAGCTTCGGGAGACAGCATGACTGACACCATTCTCCGCAATGCCCGCATCGTGCTTGCCGATGAGGTGATCCACGGGTCTGTGCGATTCGTCGATGGCCGGATCGTCGACATCGTTGCTTTCGATCCCGCGCTGGATGGCACGGATAGCACGGACGGGCCGGGTGAAGACCTCGGCGGCGACTATCTGCTGCCAGGGCTTGTCGAGCTGCACACCGACCAGGTCGAGGGGCACTTCCAACCACGGCCGAAGCGATACTGGGATCCGATCCCCGCCGTCGTCGCGCATGACGCGCAGATGGCAGCATCCGGAATGACCACCGTGCTCGATGCGCTGCGCATCGGCGCAGGCCCCGGCGAGGGCGGGCTTGCCCAGCAAGCCGACACTCTGGTGGGCGCGATCGTGCATGCCGCTGAGGCGGGGATGCTGCGCGCCGATCACCTGCTGCACCTGCGGTGCGAGGTGTCCACGCACGACGTGGTGGACGTGTTCGATCGCATCGGCGGCCACGAGCGGGTGCGGATGGTGTCGCTCATGGATCACACTCCGGGCCAGCGGCAGTACGCCGATGTGGGGGCGTTTCGCACTTATATGGTCGGCAAGCACCGGATGTCGGATTCGGAGTTCGACGCGCACGTGGCAGAACTGCACGTGCTCAGCGCCAAATATGCCGACACACACCGCGCCGACATGGCTCGTCGTGCCGGCGCGCGCGGAATCACGATGGCAGCCCATGACGACGCCACTCTCGCGCACGTTGCGGAGTCCGCGGAGCTCGGCGTGCGGATCTCGGAGTTTCCCACCACGGTCGAAGCGGCGAGGGCTGCGCGCGAGGCGGGGCAACTCGTTGTGATGGGCGCGCCGAACATCGTGCGCGGCGGTTCGCACTCTGGAAACGTCGCCGCTGCCGAGCTGCTGAGCCATGGTCTGCTCGATATTCTCTCCAGCGACTACGTGCCTTCGAGCCCGCTGCAGGCGGTCTTCTCGTTGTTCGCGAACGGCGACGTGACCCTTCCGCAGGGTGCTGCGCTGGTCAGTGGAAATCCCGCGCGTGCGATCGGTCTCGCCGACCGTGGAGAAATCGCGGTGGGGCTGCGCGCCGATCTGGTCAGAGTGCACACCCACGACGTTCCGGCGGGGGAGCACCACCCGTCGGGAGCGCCGGTTCCGATTGTGCGCGGCGTATGGCGCGAAGGGGTGCGTGTGGCATGACCGGCGCTCTTGTGGCAGTCGTTGGGCCGAGCGGTTCAGGCAAGGATGCTGTCATCGACTGCGCCCGCGCGCACTTCGAAGACGACGCGCGGCTGGTGTTTCCGCAGCGCGTGATTACCCGGCCAGCGGGAGCGGGCGAGGACCACATCCCAGTCTCAGAGGCGGAGTTCGCCGGGCTGGAGGACGCCGGCGACTTCGCTGTGCACTGGGACGCGCACGGGCTGCGATATGGGGTTCCTCGTCATGTTGCGGATGCTGTGGAGCAGGGATGTGTTGCCGTTGTGAATGTCTCGCGGGCGGCAATGGCGGGACTTGATGCGACGTTCTCGAATGTGCACGTGGTGCGGGTGACTGTGGCCGAGGAAGTGCGCAGAGCGCGCATCCTGTCGCGCGGGCGGGAGACCTCGGACGATGCTTTGGCCCGGTTGAACAGGCCGGATCCGGCGCCGGGGCATCCGGTCGCACTCGAGATTGTCAACGACCGCGCGCTCACGGATGCCGGTGATGCGCTGGTGGCGTTCCTGGAGGAAGTGGTTGTGGCGAGTGGGCGCAGGAGGGGCTTGCGCGTCTGGGCGTGAGAGCTCACGCCCTCATTTCGGTCTCGGTAAACACGCCTATTGCCCGTCTTACTAAGGCTTTAGGTACATAAACACAGGTAACGGGGGGCTTACTTGTAGTTGCGCGGCCACGGCGCGCTCCTAAGTTGTACACTTTTATGTACAACCCAGGAGGTAGACGTGGAAGTGATTTCAGTCGCGGATGCTCGCTCCGGTCTTTCACGCCTGATCGCGGGATTCCGGGCGGCCCCAGACGCCGCACCCATCACCGTTGGATCCCATCGGAAGCCCGAGGTCGTCGTGCTTTCCCTCGACGCTTACCAGCGGCTCGCGAATCGAACGGGGACCGACCTCTCGCTCGAACGTCTTCGTCACCTCAAGCCTGTCATCGAGCGCCTCGCCGATAGTGCCCGTCTAGGAGCGGTGCGGGTTTACGGGTCAGTCGCTCGCGGCGAGCAGACCGTAGCGAGCGACCTTGACCTGCTCGTAACTCCGGCGCGCGACGCGACACTCTTCGACATTGCACAATTCGAGATGGATATGGAAGTGCTCGTCGATGTTCCGGTGTCTGTGCTGTCGGATGCATCGCTGGATGAACAGCGCGACGCAGCCATCCTGCGCGAGGCGATACCGCTGTGAGATCAGAAGAGCGTATTGCTCGCGGGCTTGATGACCTCCAGGGCGCGCTCGGCACGGCGGCAGTGCTGATCGACCGCGGACGAGAGGCTTATGACTCGGACGTGGCAGTGTCCCTGGCGTTCGAGGCATTGTCGAACCGAATCGGTGATCTAGCTAAGCGGCTTACCGCCGCCGACCCGGAACGTTTCTCGGCCTTGATTTGGCGGCAGGCTGCGCGTCAGCGTGACTATGTGGTGCATCACTATGACCGCCTGGATGCTGATCTGCTTTGGCAGACCGCCACCCAAAGCTTCCCCGAACTGGCGGTTGTCGTGAGAGCGGAGCAAGCGAAGGGCTGATGGCGGGCAGGCAAACGCTGCGCAGCATCTGCGACTCCGGGCTACGGTCGATGAATATATCTATTTCGTTTTCCGTCGCGCCCGCGATGCGGTCCAGATGGCGCTATCCAGTCCCGTCAAATTGCGGTCCCCGAAACCGTTCATGAATGCACACCAGACGGGAAGATCCGTGCAGGGTCATATTGCTCGCGTATCTGGGTGAGGCGTGCGAACGTATCGGATGACCAGGAACGTGCGTAGACCTCGGCGTCGTCGGTGTCTCCGGCGAAGTTAACCGTTGTCTCAGGGAGGATCGAGCCAGCGACGGTCGCCGTGAAAGCGTCTGCGTAATCGGCGAAAACTTCCGTTATCGGTTCGGACGAGAGTCCCAGTACTAAGAACAGGAAGTCGCAGGATCGGCCGCCGACGGCGCTTCCGTCGGCGACATCTTGACCCGCGGCCGCGCCGAGGTGGCGGAACTCGGCGATCATGAACGGTGACTCCGCGTTCGGCCCGAACGATTCGAGCGTGCGTTCGATGACTGACGCATCGAGTTTGCCCATGGCGTAACCCTTCGTCCAACCGCGTATGGGGGAGGGCTCATCGGGGTCGTTGTAGATCTGTGCGACATTCTCGAGAGGCATCGGACCGAGTGCATCGATATATATCGGCGCGGCATCGCGGAGAGGCGCGGCGATCCGCTCGCCGTCTGTGTCTGGGCCTGGGTATGCAAACCGAATGGCTAACAGCCTGCGGCCGCGCAGCGGCTCCGGAATGACTTCGAGCGGAGGCATCCGCACCAGCGCCGCCGACGTCGTCACATTGTCGGGTGCTGTCGCTGCCCACGCGCTCCACGTGTGAAGTGCTGTGTCGATGTGTGGCGCGTCGAACCAAAGCGCCCCCGCATAGAGTTCGGATATCGGCGCAAGCTCGACTGTCACGCTCGTGATGACGCCGAAACCGGTCTTGCCGCCGCGAATGGCCCAGAACAGGTCGGGGTTTTCGGTGGAGGATCCTGTTCTGATCTTCCCGTCAGCCGTGACGATGCGTACCTCGCGCAGCCAGTCCGAGCCGAAGCCG
>DQHP01000067.1 GCA_003524435.1 Microbacterium sp. | reverse complement strand
ACGCACCGCCGCCACGAGCGCAGATCGGGGAGTGACGTCAGCCATTGGCCTGGCGTGCAGGAGCGCGGCATCGGCTGCACGCTGATCGAATGGCAAGAACGTGACGTCCGTGATCCCGGCGAAACGCTCCAGTGCACGACGAACCTGTCCGCGAGCGTCGATTCCCAACGGCCCCGGCCGTAGCCGGTTGGCGACAACCGCGATGCGGGCGGTGGGTCCCACCAGGGCGCGCAGCTCAGCGTGGTCTCGAAGGAATCGAGAGATCGATAGCGGATCTGCGGCCGTGACCGCAACGATGATGTCTGCTTCGCGCAGCGCCGCGGTGGTCGCAGCGTGGCGGCGCGGGCCCGTCAAATCATCTGAGACCTCTTCGTCAGCATCGAAGGCCGCAGAGACGTCTATGACGACATCTCCTGCCCACTCTCGGCACAGCTTTAGCGTCGCACCGAGCCGCCCCGCGGAAAGCTCAGGCCAGCGTGAAGGACGGTTGAGGCCGCCGAGAACTTCCATGCTGCCGGCGCTCGTCTCTACTCGAGTGGCGAGGCGACTGAGCTCTGCGGCATCCAAGCCGCCGATCTCTGCGCGCCGGCATGCGGCAGCGATCCCAGGGGCCTCGTCGCCGAGGCCGAGCAAAAGTGCCAGCGATGGCGCGACGGTATCGGCGTCTATCAGCGCGCAGCTCTGGCCGGTTCTCGTCAGCTCGACCGCCAGCTGGATGGCGACGGTGGAGCGGCCCGGTGCGCCCTGAGGTCCCCATACGGCGATGACGCGACGGCGCGAGGGAGGTGCGGCAGACGCTGTTTTCGGAGATTCTTCTGCGAGCGCATCTGCAATCTGCCACGACTCTGCATTTTCGGGAAGCGCCTCGGGCAATCCATAGCGGCTGAGGAGGCGTGAGTCGCCAGATCCGAGGGTCACGATTCGGACTCCTGCTTGGTCGCAGGCTGCCACGAGCTGGCTTGTTAGCGCTGCACGTGTGGCGGGGAGGATCACTGCGTCAACCTCGCTGAGAGAACCAGCCGTCAGCTCTGAGGGCGTGACAATTGCGAGGATGCGGATGCCCTCACGCTCAAGAGAGGTGCGCAACGTCGAGGCGTGGGGCTCGTCGAGTGCGATCAATGCTGTCGTCACGAGCTTGTCCCGAGAGGTACGACCGATAGTGCCGCGCCGCTAGTGATTGCCGCGAGAACATCGGCGACGTCAGAGCGATCGATGACGAGTTCTAAGGCAGCGCTCTGTTGCGCGAGCATCCCGTCTACCTCGGGGATTGAGGCAACAACGACGTTGGCCACAAGAATGCGAGGCGCCTCGAAGCCTTCGCCATCTTCGACGGGTGGCGCGAACCAGAGCTCTAATGCCGTTCCGACCGTGACGCTCTCGGGGATGCCGACGCTACTTTCCACCACGATGCTCGTGGTGCGTGCGCTCTGCGCGTCGCCCGTGGCGGTAGTCGGTAAGAGCTCGCCATCGGCGAGTGTGCGTGCGGCAACCATTCCTGGCTGCAAATCCTGCGGTGCGAGATAGCTCTCGCTGACCGCTCCCAAGCTCACCTCGACGACGCGGAAGTCGTCGGAGACAAGAGCCTCGCCCTGGGCGATCGTGCGATCAGCCTGCAGAATCGGTGTGGTTTCTCGGGCGGAGGACACGATGAGCCAGACGCCGGCGATAGAAAGGATGACCAGGGCGATGCCGATCAGAAACCGAATGTCGCTCCAGAAGGCGCGCCGGGCGCGGGGTGGGCTCGTCATGATTTTATCGTCACAGAATCAGTCGACCGGTGTCGAAAGTTATCCACAGGCCGCGTCAGGATGGGCATATATGCGACGGTAGGGGGAGAATAGGGGCATGGCCGATTCGCCCTCATCTGCTCCGCGCTTCCTCGCGCCAGCGCAGGTCGCCGAGCTCCTCAGCATCGAGGTCGATGAAGTGATCTCGCTGGTACTGGCAGGCCGTCTTCGCGGTGCACAGTTGGGCTCTCCCGCGCGCTGGCGGGTGGCAGAAGACAGCATTGCTGACTATCTGGCTGAGCAGACAGAAGAGGCACGGCGCATGGCGCTCTGGCGTCAGGCTGATGCAGCCAGTTTTCCCGAAGTATGGGGTCCGCAGCGCTAGATTACAGTGCCTCCGGGCTGCAGCCACACGAGTGATTCGAACGGCACGATCCGAAATGCGCGCACGGAGGCCGCTCGACGTGATTCTCCAGAATCATGTATCGCCAGATCAAGGTGATCGCTTCCTGCACGATCGACGGTGCCGTGCAACGCTTCACCGTCGTGCAGAGCCAAGTGCAGCGGAACACGGCGACGGGCAAGATCACGCAGCAGGAAGCCCAACGTCATCCGCTCGCGCAGCGTGTCAGGCGGAGGCGGGGTTTCTTCGAGTGTGGCGAGCAGCGAACCGTGGTCTGTTTCGACGCTCGTGATCGCATGGAGCGGAACAATCAGCGCGGGGGTACCCGTTCCTTCAGTCACGATCCAGTCAGCGCCGACGGCGCGCAGCGTCACGGTGCGACGCGTGCTATCTGACAGCAGGCGCAGTGAAAGAGGACAGTTGTGTGCCTCCAACACCCTCAGCCGTGTGCGAAGGTCGAGTTTTGCGATGCGGAGGCGTTCAGATTCGGCATCCAGAACTGCCCGCTCTGCCTCCCATTCGGCGGCGAGTTGACTTTCAAGGTCTTCGAAGACGCGGTCCCAGTGCACGCGATTGAGCGTAGAGGACTGCGCGTAAGACGTGTACGAGTTATCCACAGTTTTCGTCTTTAGCTCTGCGGGGAGGCATCGGGTCGTGCTGTACTGGCACGCATTCGACCTGAGAGTGATGACGATGAAGCTTCAAGAGTATTTCGCCCCGCAGCCGACAGCCGCGGCCGATTTGCCCAATCCGACGCTGCTGCTGCGCAGTCTTACTCAGGGCGTACTTGAGGTCTTCGCTGGTGTTCGCGAGCTTGATCAACTTGCGCGCTGGTTCAGCGAGGAGGCGTATCGAAAGCTGGGAGCCCGATCGAACCTGTCCGCACGTGCACGAAGTGCCCGCGGCGTGGCACCTGGTCGTCCGGTCTTCGAGATTCTGTCAATCAAAGAGACGTATCCGGCTGACGGGGTTGTTGAGGCTGTCGTCATCGTCGCAGGTCCCGGGCGCACGCGAGCTGTCGCCATCCGACTCGAGGGTCTTGATCGGCGCTGGCGTGCGACTTCGTTCGCCGTGTTGTAAGCAGTGCACGTGAGCCATGTTGCTCAGGTTTCGGCCAGTAGGCTTGAGCTGTGTCAACCCTTAGCGATCTCGTCCACGCCCACGGCAGCCTGACCGACAACGATGTCGAATGGCTTCATCGCCTCTCCGGCGACGGCCAATTACTTGCCGATCTGGCTTCGGCCGATATCGTCATCTGGATTCGCACGACTGATGGCTCTTTCATCGCGGTGGCGCACACCCGACCGAGCGGCGCAGCGACACTTTTCTACCGCGACATTGTCGGTGAACGTGTGCGGCCGCAGTGGCGCACTCAGGTGCAGGGCGCGTTTGAAACCGGAGAGATCGTCGACTCCTCCTCGCCGGACTGGTTTGAAGAGACACCGACGAGAGTGCGTGCGGTGCCAGTGGTGCGCGAGCAGAGTTCCGGCAAACCTGTGAACGTCATCGGTGTGGTGACGCGTCACACGAACCTCGGAGAGGCACGGACGCCGTCTCGTCAGCAGATCACCTTCGATGAATGCGCGAATGATCTCTTCCGGATGATCGCCTCCAGCGAGTTTCCTGATCCTGCCGCGCCCACCTCACCCCGCCGTGGCGCGCCCCGTGCCTCTGACGGACTCATTCGCATCGATGTGGATGGCATCAGCACCTTCGCGAGCCCCAACGCCCTTTCGGCGTTTAATCGGATGGGCTTTGACGACGAGCTCGAGGGGGAGTCCCTCGCCGAGGTAACGACGCGAATTTTGCCGTCGACGAGGCAGGTCGACGAGTCGCTTCCTGTGGTTGTCACGGGGCGTGCCCCGTGGCGCACAGACATCGAGGCACGCGGCGTGACGGTGTCGCTTCGCGCTATCCCTCTGAAAGACCATGGCACTCGTATCGGTGCGATTATCCTCTGCCGCGACGTGAGCGAACTGCGTCACCGGGAGCAGGAATTGATCACCAAGGATGCCACGATCCGTGAGATTCACCATCGGGTGAAGAACAACCTGCAGACGGTGGCATCGTTGCTGCGTATTCAGGCGCGGCGCACGCACTCAGATGAGGCGCGGGATGCTTTGACGCAGGCCATGCGGCGCGTGGATGCGATCGCTGTTGTGCATGACACGCTCGCGCAAGGGCTGACGCAGACCGTGGACTTCGATGAGGTCTTCCATCGCGTTCTCAAGCTGGTTGCGGAAGTGGCTGCGGCGCCGAACACCCGGGCACGAACACAAGCAACGGGGCACTTCGGAGTGCTCCCAAGCGAGTACGCGACACCTCTGGCGCTTGCGCTCACCGAAGTTGTCACCAATGCTGTTGAACACGGCCTCGCCGGCAAAGAAGGCATGGTCACGATCGATGCCGTACGCACGGATGAGAATCTGCACGTTTCCGTGCGCGATACCGGCCACGGTCTTCAGGACGGTCGCATCGGCCAGGGCCTGGGGACGCAGATCATCCGCACACTTATTCAGGGTGAGTTGGGTGGCTCGATCGAGTGGCACGGCAGTGAAGGCCAGGGCACCGAGGTTGCGATCGACATTCCAACCCGCTGGATTAACAAATGAGGGAAGGCCCGCGGGCCTTCCCTCATTTGTTCGTAACGCTTAGGAAGCGCGGCGGGCGCGTGCCGCGCGGCGCTTGAGAGCGCGGCGCTCGTCTTCAGACAGGCCGCCCCAGACGCCAGAATCTTGGCTGCTCTCCAGGGCATACTGCAGGCACACTTCGGTGACTGTGCACGTGGCGCAAACTGTCTTTGCCTTTTCGATCTGATCGACTGCGGGCCCGGTGTTTCCTACAGGGAAAAACAGCTCAGGGTCGACAGTCAGGCAGGCGGCTTTGTCGCGCCAGTCCATGGGGGCTCCTCGGTGTGGATTCTCGTGAGCAAACGCAATGCGAATACTCGATGACGGGCGGCGAAATCGGGTTGTCGTCGCCCTTAGTGATGCGAGCGGATGCTCGCCCCACGCCGCTGTGGGAGCACATGACTGTTAACATTGTGTTACAGCTTGGGCGTGAAATCAAGGATTTCGTGCGTATCGAACTGAATTTCAGGAGAAACATTGCGATCACCCGCTCTCGCCGCGTCTGCCGCCGCTGTTCTCGCACTCGAGGGCGCGGCACTTGCAGTCGTCGCAATCGCCCAGTTGTTCGGGCTGGGAGCAGGCGATGCGGCAATACTTCCCACCGCAATCGCACTGATTGCGCTCACATTCGTTGGCGCGGGCGCGCTCTTTGCCTTTGCCGTTGGTACCCGCCGTGGGTGTGCGTGGGCGCGCTCGGGCGGCGTCGTGCTGCAAGTGCTCGCGGTAGTGATTGCGCTCAACTCGCTCACGGTGCAGCCGGTGCCGTGGATGTTCGTATGGGCAGTCGGCCTGCCAGGGCTTATTGGCTTCGTGCTGCTGATTGCGAGCGCGCGCCGCGAAACAGTCGCAGACACTCGGGGCGCTCGTGAGAGCGCACCCGAGGCGCCTGAGGGGGAGTGACTCCTAGGCGTCAACGCCCAGCGTCTTGCGCAGTCGCGCGACGTGACCGGTGGCCTTGACGTTGTACTGGGCGTGCGTGATGGTGCCATCCTCGTCCAGCACGAAGGTGGAACGGATGACGCCGAGGGCGACCTTTCCGTAGTTCATCTTCTCTCCCCATGTGCCATAGGCAGCGTGCGCCGCGTGGTCAGGGTCGCTGAGCAGGGTAAAAGTCAGGCCATCGCGTTCACGGAACTTGGAGAGCTTTGCTGGCTCGTCGCGCGAGATACCGATGACGCGGTACCCCGCACCCTGCAGCGAAGAGATGCTGTCGCGGAAATCACACGCCTGGGTCGTGCAACCGGGCGTCATCGCCGCCGGGTAGAAGTAGAGGATCGTCTTCTGCCCGCGCAGATCACTCAGACTGACGGCGGTGCCGTCTTGGTCTTGCAGGGTGAAGTCAGGGGCAGCGGTTCCGGGTTCAAGGCGCTCAGTAGTCACATCACCAGCCTATCGACCGGATGATGATCCCGGGTGTGCCTCAGCCTTGTCTGCAAAGGTCTGCAGCATGCGCTGGAGCGAGTCCAGACGTGCCAGCTCAGCGTCACCGAGTTCGCCCTCTTGCGAGGCTTCGATCAGCGCGCAGTCGGGGGCATCGAGAAGGTGTGTGCAGCCGCGGGGGCAGCGCTCGGCGATCTCGGCGAGTTCGGTGAAGGACGCCAGGATATTGGCAGGATCAACATGACCCAGACCGAAGGAGCGCACGCCTGGAGTGTCGATCACCCATCCGTTGCCAGCGTCACTCTCATACCGCAGTGAAACTGTCGAGGATGACGTGTGACGCCCGCGGCCAGTGACCTGGTTCACATGCCCCGTTGCACGCCTCGCCGACGGGACAAGGGCATTGACGAGAGTCGACTTGCCGACGCCAGAGTGGCCTACGAAGACCGTGGAGTGCCCGACGAGCGCGCGTCCGACTTCGTCGACGGGCATCTCCTCTTGTGCACTGGTGAACACCTGCAGATCCAAGCCATCGAAGTGCGACAGAAAGGCAGCAGGATCGGCGAGGTCCGTCTTCGTTACAACGAGAAGAGGGCGGATGCCGGCATCCAATGCTGCGACGAGGTAGCGATCGACCAGCCGGGCGCGGGGTTCTGGATCAGCCGCGGCCACGACGATGAGCATCTGGTCAGCGTTCGCCACAATCACGCGCTCGACCTGATCGGTGTCATCGGCGCTGCGTCGCAACAGTGAGGAGCGCTCGACGATGCCCACGATGCGCGCCAGGGTACCGTCAGCGCCGGAGGTATCACCGACGACGCGGGCCTGATCACCGGTCACGATGGGGGCGCGTCGTAACTCGCGTGCACGCGTTGTGGTGATGGTGCGCTCGTCGTCACCGCCCTCATCGATCATCACGCTGTAACGACCACGGTCGACGCCCAGTACACGTCCTACCTGTGCGTCGTCGTGGGCAGGACGTCGCTTGGTGCGCGGACGGTTGGCCTTGGGATTCGGCCGCACCCGGATGCTGCTCTCGTCGAAATCCTCGAAGTCGCCTTCGAGATCGTCGTCCGGTTCGAGCCAGCTCACGCGGAGGTGCCGCCCAGCATGCGCTCCCACAACACTGTGAACTCTGGCAACGTCTTCGCCGTCGTGCCAATGTCGTCGATCTCGACTCCGGGCACGCGGGCGCCGATGAGCGCACCGGTGGTGGCAATGCGGTGGTCGTGGTGAGCAGACCACTGGCCGCCGTGCAGAGGACGCGGAACGATGCGCAACCCGTCGGGGAGCTCTTCGACTTCGCCGCCGAGCGCCGTGAGGTTTCCGATAAGGGCGGCGATGCGATCAGTCTCATGCATGCGCGTGTGGCCGATGCCACGAATCGTGGTCGGAGCATCGGCAAAGGCGGCGAGTCCAACGATCGTCGGGGACAGCTCACTCGCTGCAGACAGATCAAGGTCAAGGCCCCGGATGGTGTCACCCGCGCGCACAGTCAACGTTCCAGCATGACGAGTGACATGGGCGCCCATCGCCTGCAGAATATCGGCGAGCAAGGCGCCGGGCTGGGTGGAATGCAACGGCCATCCGGTAATGGAAACCTCGCCACCTGTCACCATCGCCGCAGCGAGGAACGGCGCGGCATTAGACAGGTCTGGCTCGATGGCAATCTCTTTCGCGCGGGGAGTGCCCGCCTCCACCAGCCACTCACCGGTTGCCGGACGTTCGATGCGGATACCGCGGCGACTGAGCGATTCGATCGTCATGTCGATGTGCGGAAGGCTCGGCAGGTGCTCACCGGTGTGGATGAGATGGAGTCCGACGTCGAAGCGCGGCGCGGCCAGCAACAGACCTGAGACGAACTGGCTGGATGCGGAGGCATCAATTTCCAGTCGCCCGCCACGGATGCGGCCGTGACCGCGGATCGTGAAGGGCAGAGACCACGTGCCCTCATCGTCGATATCAACGCCGAGGTCGCGCAATGCGGTGATCATGGCACCCATCGGGCGATGAAGTGCCGTTTCGTGGGCGGTGATGTGCACATCCTCAGCGGCAAGGCCTGCCAGCGGCGCGATGAACCGCATCACCGTGCCTGCCTGGCCGCAGTCGACGGTGCCGCCGCCGCGGAGCGGGGCAGGAGTGATCATCAGGTCAGGGCCGAATTCTCCCTCGCCGGGGACCTCCTCGATGCTGACGCCCAAAGAGCGCAAAGCCTCGATCATGCGCTGAGAATCATCTGAGTGCAACGGGCCTACCAAACGGCCTGGGCCATCGGCAATCGCGGCGATGATCAACTCTCGGTTTGTGAGCGACTTTGACCCCGGAATGGTCAGCGTCGCGTGCACCGCGGCGGTGGCTGCGGGCGCAATATAGGCGCCCCGGGCGGGGGAAGGGGAATATTGAGTGTGGCTCATCGGTTCCTACCTTAGTGAATGCCCGCGAAAGCACCGAAGAGGGAGTATTGATGGTCGCGACCTTGGAAAGTGATCTTGTCGTCCTTAGCGGCTTAGACTGGCCCGTAATGGATGACATGGCACCCGTCGACGTGGTCGGCGACGCTCGGCGTGAGTTCGAGGAACAGGCGATTCCCTTCATGGATCAGCTCTATGCGGCAGCGATGCGTATGACGCGCAATCCTGCTGATGCCGCCGATCTCGTGCAAGAGACGTTCGTCAAGGCGTTCGGATCGTGGGCTTCGTTCACACAGGGCACCAATCTGAAGGCCTGGCTTTACCGCATCCTGACGAACACTTACATCAACATCTACCGCAAGAAGCAGCGTGAGCCGTTTCAGGGCACCCTCGACGAACTCGAAGACTGGCAGATGGGTGGGGCAGAGTCCACGACCGCGTCACATAGCCGTTCCGCAGAGGCAGAGGCGATCGACCGGATGCCGGCATCCGCAGTGAAAGATGCACTTCAGGAGGTCCCGGAGGACTTCCGCCTGGCGGTGTATCTGGCCGACGTGGAAGGCTTCGCGTACCAGGAGATCGCCGACATCATGAAGACCCCTATTGGCACCGTGATGAGCCGTCTGCACCGTGGCAGGCGTATGTTGCGGGAGCTACTGGCAGACTACGCCGCTGAGCGAGGAATCGCCGCGGCCGCTACAAGGAGCAAGAAATGAGCGATTGCGGCTGCGATAAAGCC
Organism: Microbacterium sp.; assembly: GCA_003524435.1. Lineage (GTDB taxonomy): Bacteria > Actinomycetota > Actinomycetes > Actinomycetales > Microbacteriaceae > Microbacterium. The sequence continues at coordinate 13,249 of DQHP01000067.1, read as the reverse complement.
CGTCAGGATCTGGAGGAATACCTCCGCAATGAAGTGTGCAAGACCGAGCACACCGAGATCCGGGAGCACATCGAGAACTGCCCGTCCTGCCAGGGTGAGGCACTCGTCGCGAGTACCTTGACCGAGGTTGTGGCGCGTGCATGCAAGGAGACTGCTCCGGAGGAACTGCGCGATCTGGTACTCACCAAGCTCCGCGCAGCGCAGACGGCCGCGCACTGACAGCAATTATGCTGGGTGGATGACCGACGCACGAAATATCCCCGTCGACCCCACTTCCTTCGAGCGGCTCGCTGATCAGCAGTTGATCTACCGCGTCATTGACACATCGTCCAGCGCCGATACCGAGGCATTCGTGCGGGCTGATGCTCGCGGCTTTCTGGACGTGGATCCTGCAGCTGAGGTCGTCAGTGCCGACAGCGAAGCGATCGCCGAGCGTCGCAACATTGGTGTGTTCGAAGCGGACGCGCCGGTGAGCACTTGGCCCGTGGCGACGATCAACTCCTGGGTGACACCGCTCACGGTCCCCGGTGGTGAGATCGGCATGTGGGCGATTAGCTCGGTGACAGTCTCCGGTACTCACCGTCGGCGCGGGATCGCGCGTGCTCTCCTGGAGGGCGAGCTGCGTGCCGCAGCATCCGCTGGTGTCGCCGTAGCCGGACTCACCGTCTCTGAGGCGACTATCTACGGCCGGTACGGGTTTGCGTCTGCGGTACCGGTGGCGAAGCTCACCGTCGACACTCAGCGTGCAGGCTGGGTCGGTGGCGCTTTGTCGGGACGTCTGGAGTACATCGACAAAGACACGCTGAAGACTGACATTGCTGCGCTGCATGAGGCCGAGCGGGTCCAGCGCGCCGGCCAGGTCGCCGGATGGGATCGACGGTGGGACCGCGTTGCCGGGCTCGCACCGGGGCATTCCGCGCCAGCCGCCGTGCGCGGTGTTCGCTACGTCGACGAGCAGGGCGAAGTGTGCGGAGCCATGTCGTACAAACTCACGGAGATTCCCGGCATCTTTCGCTCGGAGATGTCGATCTACCAGATCTCTACGGTCACGCCAGAAGCGCTACAGGCGCTGTGGGGGTTTGCGTTGCAGCACGATCTTGTCGACAAGATTTCGGTTGATCTTCGCCCCATTGATGACCCGCTGCCGTGGCTTGTGCGTGACCCGCGTGGCGTCGAAGTCACGGTGCACGATCACGGGTGGTTACGCATCCTCGACGTTCCTGCTGCGCTCACCGCGCGCACATACCGTGCACCGCTTGACGTGGTGTTGCATGTCGACGATGCCCTGGGCTTTGCCGCCGGTTCCTGGCGTCTGAGCGTCGCTGGCGGACAAGCGTCGGTGGAGCCGGTCGACAGCGATGCGGCAGACATCACCCTGGACGTCGCAACGCTTTCCGCGATATATGTCGGGGGAGTGAGCGCTGTACAGCTGCGCGCTGCAGGGCGGTTGGACGTGACGGCCGAGCTCGCAGCATCCCTCGACGACGCATTCCGTGCTGACCAAGCGCCAGTTCTCGGTATCTGGTACTAAGACAACTGGCACGCCGTAAAACGGCGTGCCAGTTGCCTTAGTGAATTAATCCAGCGTCAGCGCGCGCTTGAGCAGGTCAGCCTGTTCTGCGGCGTGTACCTTCGACGATCCGGCGGCCGGTGAGGCTGCCGCAGCGCGTGCCACGGTACGGAACTGGCGGTCACCAGGAACCTCTGCGAACGCGAGGGCGAGGAACGGCCAGGCACCCTGGTTCTCCGGCTCTTCCTGTACCCACACAAGCTCTGCGTTCGGGTACGCGTCCGTGATTTCCTTCAACGCCTCGAGCGGCGTCGGGTACAGCTGCTCCAGCCGCACCAGAGCAACCTCGGGGTTGGGGTTCTTGTCGAGTTCGCTGCGCAGATCCCAGTGCACCTTGCCGGAGTGTACGAGCACGCGCTTGACGCCCTCGCGCTCGATCTCACGATTATCGTCGATCACCGGCGCGAAGCGGCCCTGGGTGAAGTCTTCGACCGCACTCGTAGCACCGCGAAGTCGCAGCATCGCCTTCGGCGTGAAGACGATCAAGGGGCGACGTGGCCGCGAGTACGCCTGGCGGCGCAGCAGGTGGAAGTACGAGGCAGGAGTCGAGGGACGCGCGACAGTCATGTTGTCCTGCGCGCACAGCTGCAGGAAACGCTCGATGCGTGCTGACGAGTGATCTGGCCCCTGGCCTTCATATCCGTGGGGGAGCAGCAGAGTGACGCCGGACTGCTGGCCCCACTTCTGCTCGGCGGAGGAGATGTACTCGTCGATGACTGCCTGAGCCGTGTTCGCGAAATCACCGAACTGGGCTTCCCAGAGCACAAGAGCCTCAGGAGCTTCGACCGAGTAGCCATACTCATAGCCCAGCGCGGCGTACTCGCTGAGCAGCGAGTCATAGGCGAAGAATCGCCCCTGCGCTGCGGAGATGTTTGCCAACGGCAACCATTCCTGGCCATTGGCACGATCGTGCATGACCGCGTGACGCTGCACGAAGGTACCGCGGCGAGAGTCCTGTCCAGCCAGACGCACGGTGGTGCCCTCGGCCAACAGCGAGCCGAAGGCCAGCAGTTCGCCGAAGCCCCAGTCGATGTTCCCGCTGCGCGTCATCTCCACGCGCTTGTCCAGCAACTGCTGAATCTTCGGGTGCACGGTGAAGCCCTCAGGCTTATTCGCGAAGGCTTCGCCGATCAGCGAGACGAGCTCACTCGAGATACCGGTGACCTCGGGCTCGCCGACAACCTCGTCTACCGGGCTGAGGTCAGGAGCGATGGGCGTGGCACCTGTCTCGGCCGCGTGTGTTTCAGCGAAGGCCACTTCGAGGCGGCGCTGGAAGTCGTCCTTGGCCTGCTCGTACTCTTCTTCAGTGATGTCACCGCGTCCGACAAGTGCTTCGGTGTACAGCTTGCGCACCGAGCGCTTTGCCTGGATGAGATCAGTCATCAGCGGCTGCGTCATCGACGGGTCATCGCCTTCGTTGTGTCCGCGGCGGCGGTAGCACACGAGGTCAATCACGACATCGCTATGGAAGCGCTCGCGGTATTCGAAGGCGAGTTGAGCGACCCGGATGACCGACTCAGGGTCATCGCCGTTGACGTGGAAGATCGGCGCCTGGATGGTCTTGGCAACATCTGTCGCGTAGACAGAGGTGCGAGCATCCGTCGGCGTCGTTGTAAAGCCGACCTGGTTGTTGACGACCACGTGGATGGTGCCGCCGGTGCGGTAACCGCGCAGCTGCGACATCTGCATGGTTTCAACGACCACACCTTGACCAGCGAACGCCGCATCACCGTGCACGAGGATTGGCAGCCACGAGAATGTGCCGATGGGCTTGCGATCCTGCTTTGCCCGGACAATGCCCTCGAGCACGCCATCAACGGTCTCAAGGTGCGAAGGGTTCGCCGCAAGGTAGACCGGCAGCTCTGACTGATCGTCGGCGATGAAGGTGCCCTCGGTGCCGAGGTGATATTTCACATCACCCGAGCCACGCTGGTTCCCTGGCACCTGAATGCCCTCGAACTCGCGGAAGACATGACCATAAGTCTTGCCAGCGATATTGGTCAGCACGTTCAGTCGACCGCGGTGGGCCATGCCGATTGCGGCGCCTTCGAGGCCGCCGGTGGCAGCTCCCTGCAAGATCTCATCAAGAAGTGGGATCAGCGATTCGCCGCCCTCAAGCGAGAAACGTTTCTGCCCCACAAACTTCGTCTGCAGGAAGGTCTCGAAAGCCTCAGCCTCGTTGAGCTTGCGCAGCACGCGCAGCTGCTCTGCATGGCCGGGCTTCTGGTACTTCACCTCAACCTGCTCCTGGAACCAGCGACGCTGTCCTGGGTCTTGGATGTGCATGTACTCGATGCCGAGTGTGCGGCAGTAGGAGTCGCGCAAGACACCGAGAATGTCGCGCAGCTTCATGACGCGCTTGCCGCCGAAGCCGCCCGTGACGAACTCACGGTCAAGGTCCCAGAAGGTCAGGCCGTGGCTTTCGATCTCGAGATCGGGGTGCGAGCGCTGTACGTACTCAAGCGGGTCGATGTCGGCCATCAGATGGCCGCGTACGCGATACGAGTTGATGAGTTCCTGAACACGGGACTGCTTATCGACGCGCTCGGCGAGATCCACAGCGATGTCGGCGTTCCAGCGGATCGGTGCATACGGGATGCGCAGCGCCGCAAAGATGTCGTCGTAGAACGCGCGCTCACCGATCAGCGCTTCGTGCACCTTCTTGAGGAACTCGCCCGAGCCAGCCCCCTGGATGACGCGGTGGTCATAGGTGCTGGTGAGGGTGATCGTCTTACCGATGCCGAGCTCGGCCAGCGTCTTGGGACTTGCCCCCTGGAATTCGGCGGGGTACTCCAGCGCGCCGGCACCAATGATCGATCCCTGGCCGTTCATCAGGCGCGGTACCGAGTGCACAGTGCCGATGCCGCCGGGGTTGGTCAGTGAAAGCGTCGCGCCCGCGTGGTCTGCAGCGGTCAGCTTATTATTGCGCGCGCGGGTGACGAGATCTTCGTATGCTGACAGATACTCGGTGAAAGTCAGAGTGTCTGCGCGCTTGATGCTCGGAACGAGAAGAGCACGCGTTCCGTCAGGCTTCGGGAGGTCGATCGCGATACCGAGGTTGACGTGCGCCGGTGCGACGACGGACGCCTTGCCATCGATCTCGGCGTAGGAGACGTTCTGGCTGGGGAACTCTTTCAGAGTCTGAATCAGAGCCCAGCCGATGAGGTGTGTGAAGCTGATCTTGCCGCCGCGGGAGCGGGACATGTGGTTGTTGATGACGATGCGGTTGTCGATCATCAACTTCGCGGGGATCGTGCGAACGCTGGTCGCGGTCGGGATCGTCAGCGACTTATCCATGTTGGCGGCGAGCGTCTTGGGAAGGCCTCGCAGCGGCGTGACCTTGTCTTCGTCGACGGGCTCATCCGCAACGTCATCGCTCTTTTTCGGTGCCGGCTTCGGCGCCTGCGCCGGAATAGGCGCGGCTGCTGCCGGCTTCGCGGTGGTGCGAGCGACAGGCTGCGAACCGATCACCGGGATCGGAGCGGTCACGGGGTGCTCGCTTGATGCTGACTGGGGAGGCGTCGTTGCAGACGGAGCAGCTGATGCGGTAGCGGAATCACCGGAACGATAGTTCTCCAGGATCGGCCACCACTCCTTGTCGACCGAGTTGCGGTCAACTTTGAACTGCTCGTAGAGCTCGTCAACGAGCCACGTATTGGCTCCAAACCCTCCGTCGTCAGTGCCCCCGACGCCGGTCTCCTGGTTTGCCACGCGTTATCGCCCTCTTTCGTCGCTGAAGCTATATGAACGTGCGCGACTTCGGGGAAGCTCCCGGGTCCGCGCATCCTCACGTACTAGCCTAATGCCTTCCTGCGAACCGATACGCGTGTGAACGTGCCCGTTTTGTGTCGGAAAAAGCTACGTTGGGGGTATGGAGTTCGTTAGCGAGCAGCCAACCGTAGATCTGACCTATTCAGACGTGTTCCTGGTGCCGCGGCACTCGGGCATCACCAGTCGGCTTGAGGTCGACCTCACGCCGCGCGATGGTACGCCCGCGACCATTCCGTTGGTCGCATCGAATATGAATTCGGTCACGGGTCCTCGCCTCGCTGCCGTCCTCGCACGGCGCGGTGGCCTCGGCATCCTTCCTCAAGACATGCCGTTGCAAGATCTGGATGCCGCAATCCGCGACGTGAAGAACCAGCCTGTCGCCTGGGACACCCCGCTGATTATGTCTCCGAGAGCGTCGGTGGCCGATGCGCTCCGGCTCCTGCCGCCGACGATGGGCCACGGCATCGTGGTCGCCGAAAGCAGCGGAGTAGGGATAGCGGCGGCATCGGTGCGTGGCATCGTGCCCGCGTCCCGGCTGGCGACAGCGCTACCAGATGCGCAGCTCGGTGACCTGGTGCGCGCGGGGAGCCCCGCACTCGACGCCGAGGACATCACGGACGGTAGGGCCGCCTTTGACGTCATCACCGAGGCAGCCGCCGAAATCGTCACGATCCTCGATCATGGGCACCTGGTCGGCACGCTTAGCGCTCGCAGCGCGCTGCGCTCCACGCTCTACGCACCGGCTGTCGACGCTGATGGTCGGCTCGCTGTGGGAGCAGCCGTGGGTATCAGTGGCGATGTCGCGGCAAAAGCCACGGCACTTGCCGCAGCCGGCGTGGATGTTCTGGTCATGGATACCGCCCATGGCCATCAAAGCGCGATGCTGCGCGCTCTCGCCACAGTGTCTGATCTGAACCTCGGCATCCCGCTAGTCGCCGGAAATATCGTTACCGCTGATGGCGTGCACGATCTCGTTCAGGCCGGAGCGACAATCCTTAAGGTGGGTGTGGGCCCCGGCGCGATGTGCACGACGCGCATGATGACAGCGGTCGGACGGCCACAATTCTCCGCCGTGCTGGAAACAGCTCAAGCCGCGCACGAACTTGGCGCGCATGTGTGGGCCGACGGAGGCGTGCGGTACCCCCGGGATGTGGCGCTCGCGCTCGCGGCAGGCGCAGCATCCGTGATGATCGGCTCGTGGTTCGCTGGCACCATCGAAGCGCCCGGTGAGCTGCGCACTGATCTGGATGGACGTGTGTACAAAGAGTCATGGGGGATGGCCTCGACGAAGGCGGTTCAGGCACGATTCGGGCGGTTGGATGCGTATGAACGTGCACGCAAGGAACTGTTCGCCGAGGGAATCTCGTCGTCGAAGATCTACCTGGACCCGCTGCGGCCGGGGGTAGAGGACCTCCTCGACATGATCACCTCCGGCGTGCGCTCTTCGTTCACCTACACCGGGGCCTCGACCGTGGCGGACTTCCACCGACGTGCGCTCGTCGGACGTCAGTCAGCGGCAGGGTATGAAGAGGGCAAGGCGCTGCCGGTCAGCTGGTAGCCCGCGGGTCTGTTCTCATTGCTCGCGCTGCTGTTCCCCGCTCGCGCGGCTGTTCCCCGCTCGCGCGGCTAAAGCTTCGGGCGCGTGAGCGGATTAGGGCAGCGCGAATGAATCGAGTTGGCAGGGGAGCGACTCGGTCTGCACCGGTTCTGATTTCCTCGAGTTGTTCGAGATTCACTCAGAGCCCGCCGGATGCTGTCGCTGTTGTGTCAACGTGCGGGTATGGCCTTGCAAACTAAGCACCCGATACACGTGCATCGTCGTCGCGAGCATGACGACGAGCCGGTCAATGATCGGTTGCTGCGAAAATCCGTGCGTGACGGACTGTCTCGGAGAGTGATCGCTGGCAGCTATGTGCGCGAGAAAGAGTGGAAACGCCTGACGCCGATGCAGCAGCACCTCGTGCGCGTGCTGGAAGTCGCTGATCGTGCCCGCGGCCCCGTTGTGTTCACGCATAACTCGGCCGCGGCCATTCAAGCGATTGACCGCATCGGCTTATGGCCGACTCTCGTGGACGTGCGCATCGCGCAGAGTAGCGGCGGACGCTCTTCCGGAGCTGTGCGACGCCTGGCGCTGGGCTACGACGGCATCGATCTGATCGAGTGGCGTGGACATCTCGTCACCTCGGCGGCACAGACAGCGCTTGATGTGGCATCCGAGGGCACGTTCACAGCAGGAACTATCGCTGTGGATCAGGCGCTTTGGGCCCGTCGCCGCGGAGGAGCGTTATCGACGCGTGAAGGTCTAGAGCACGCGCTCGGAACGAATACACGACGAGGTATGGCACGGGTGCCTGCTGTTGTCGAGTTCGGCACTGCACTGTCAGATTCTGTTCGCGAGAGTGAAGCACGGGTGCTTCTCGACAGGCTGGGATTTCCTCGGCCGGAACTGCAGAGGGAGTTTGTGTTGCCAGGGCAGCGCACCGTGCGCTCGGACTTCTACTTTCCTGAGCTCGATCACGTTGGTGAGTTCGACGGCGTTGGAAAGTACTTTGATCCCGAGATCCTTGACGGACATACTCCGCAACAAGCGCTGCTTGAGGAGAAGGATCGTGCGGATGCTCTGCGTAGACAGGTGTCCGGCATATCGCGGTGGCGGACTCCGGATCATCGCGATCCAGGTCGGCTTTACAACATCCTTGTGGCCGATGGTGTGCCGTCGCAGCTCCCTCCGCCGCGCTCTCGCTCCCGGTGAGAGCGGTTGCGGCTATCCGATCCGCTCCGCTCCAACCGCTTCGCGCGGCTGTTTCTCGCACACGCGGCCGAAATTTTAGGCGCACGAACGAAGAACAGCAGCGCGAAGCAGAGAAACAGCAGCGCGAAGCAGCAGAAATCACTCGCGCGAACTCACAGCAAAAAGGAGATTAGGTTCGCTAGCGATTCGGTAGAATAGTGCTCATAATGGACGACCCTCCCAGTAGTAGTACATCGCCCCGCTGCCTGCCCTTCCGCTCTGAGGAGGGGAACGCCTGATGGACTACGTCATGTTGGGAGTGGGGCTCCTGCTCACGGTGGGGACGGGTCTCTTCGTCGCCAGTGAGTTCGCGCTGGTCAACCTCGACCGCGCTGAGCTCGAAGCTCGTCAAGCGCGCGGCGAATCGCGATTGGCGCTGACGATCAGTGCGCTCAAGCACACGTCAACACATCTTTCGTCGGCGCAACTCGGTATCACGCTGACGACGCTCCTCACCGGTTTCACCATGGAGCCGGCGCTGTCCAACCTGCTGTCGCCGGTGCTCACTTCGTGGGGCCTCGCTGAAGCCGCGGTTCGACCGATTTCAACGGTCATCGCCATGTTCGTGGCGACGGTACTGTCGATGATCTTCGGCGAATTGGTTCCGAAGAACTTCGCACTTGCACTCCCGCGCGCCACGGCAAAGCTCGTCGTTCCCTTTCAGGTCGCATTCACCACGGTCTTCAAACCGGCCGTTGTGGTGCTCAACGAGAGCGCGAACGCTATGATCCGAGCCATGGGCATCGAGCCCAAAGAAGAGTTATCCGGAGCGCGATCGGCAGAGGAACTCTCATCGCTTGTGCGCCGCTCTGCGAGCGCAGGTGTCCTCGAAGCCGACACCGCCACGCTGCTCGATCGAAGCTTGAGCTTCGCTCGACTCTCTGCCGACGATGTCATGACGCCGCGTCCGAGCATGCATGCGATCTCGGCAAGCGACTGCGCAGAGGACGTCATTCAGCTGGCACGCCGCACCGGACACAGCCGTTTCCCGGTCTACGAGGATGACCTCGATGACATCACCGGCGTTGTGCATCTGAAGGCCGCCGTCTCCGTCCCTCGCGAACGCCGTAATGAGGTTCCTGTCGGTGCCCTGTCGACGGAGCCACTGCGCGTGCCAGAGACCCAGCATCTCGATGTCCTCATCTCTGAGCTGCGTGCCAGGGGCTATCAACTCGCCATCGTTGTTGATGAGTACGGCGGAACTGCTGGCATCGTCACGCTGGAAGATCTGGTCGAGGAGATCGTCGGCGAAGTCTCCGACGAACACGACCGCAGTCGCGCCGGCGTTATCCTGGGGCGCGACTCCATCACTTTCCCGGGCGAGCTACGCCCGGACGAACTTCACAATCGCGCGGGCGTCCGTGTGCCAGAAGGAGACGTCTACGACACCGTGGCCGGCTACATCATGAGTGTGCTTGAACGAGTGCCGACCACCGGTGACGAGGTCAGCCTCGATTCCGGAGTGTTGCAGGTTGTCCGAATGGACGGCCGCCGGGTAGATCGTGTGCGCTACACCCCCGTGCCGGTTGACGTCTCGACCGAGGAGGTGGCCCGATGAGCGATTGGACAGGCCTTCTCTGGCTCGTGGTGCTTCTCATCGCGAATGCCTTCTTCGTCGGCGCAGAGTTCGCGGTTATCTCTGCGCGACGCTCGCAGATCGAGCCACGAGCCGAAGCAGGCTCTGCTCCCGCGAAAACGGCGTTGTACGCGATGGAACATGCGACGCTCATGCTTGCGACCTCTCAGCTCGGCATCACGATCTGTTCGCTGCTGATACTGAACGTTTCTGAGCCCGCGATTCACCACCTGCTCGGCATCCCGATGCACGCCTTCGGATGGGCGGATGCCGTGGTCGATCTAGTTGCTTTCATCGTCGCCCTTCTGCTGGTGTCGTACTTGCACGTCGTCTTCGGGGAGATGGTTCCGAAGAACCTGGCGTTTTCGGTCCCAGATCGTGCGGTGCTGATTCTCGCGCCACCGCTGGTGTGGGTTTCGAAGGTGTTCATGCCGGTGATCTGGGTACTCAATGCGGCGGCGAACGGCGTGCTGCGTCTGTTCCGCGTGGAACCGAAGAACGAAGCCGCATCCACGTTCACCCTCGGTGAGGTGGCAACGATCGTCAACCAATCGCGTCGCGAAGGTATGCTTTCTGACGCCGCTGGCACTGTGTCAAAGGCCGTGGAATTCAGCGATAAGAAGGCCAGTGAAGTGGCGGTCGCGCTGAGTGATCTGGTCACACTGCCGCAGACGACGACACCGGATGACATCGAGCGTGCGGTGGCCCGATACGGCTTCTCGCGTTACGTGATCGTCGACGATGAGGCTATGCCTGTCGGCTATGTGCATTTGAAGGACATTCTGCGAGCCGCTGAGGGGCCGGATGCTGCGACGGTCACAGCAACATCGATTCCTTCCAAGCGCATCCACCACATGGTTCCGGTGCAAGAGAATACCGACCTTGAGGATGCGCTCGCCGTCATGCGTCGAGCGGGACGTCACCTGGCGCGGGTGCGTAACGGTGATGGCGAGACGACCGGAGTGCTTTTCCTGGAGGACATTTTGGAAGAGCTCGTCGGTGAAGTGCAGGATGCTACACGCCGCGTACGCGGCCGCTAGAGCATACAGCCGCTCCCACTCGCTGGCGCGAGCGACTCGTCAGCGCCAGCGAGCACGGGCGTACTGCGGCGGCCAGGCGACAGCTGCGGCGAGTTCATGCGCCGCGCGCAATCCGAAGTGTGGATCGCGCAGCCACTCTCGTCCGGCAAATATTGCGTCGGCTGCGCCATCGGCGAGTACTTGCTCTGCCTGTTCAGCGGCGGTGATGAGTCCGACAGCACTCACCGGAATCCGCCCGCTTCGGCGTACCGTCTGGGCGAGCGGCACCTGATATCCGGGATGCACGTTGATCTTTTGATGTGCGACGAGCCCGCCACTGGAGACATCGATAAGGTCTGCGCCATGCGCAAGCGCCCATTCACTCACCGTGGCAGCCTCCTCTGAGGTGAACCCACCATCGGCATGGTCTGTGGCAGATATTCGCACAAACAGCGGCACCGCACTGCCCGCCTCAGCACGCACGGCGTCCACGACACGCAACAGCAACCGGGCGCGGTTTTCGAGGGTCCCGCCATAATCATCGGTGCGAACGTTCGACAGCGGTGATAGGAACTGGTGCAACAGGTATCCGTGGGCGCCGTGCACCTCAAGGACATCGAATCCCGCATCGAGCGTGCGGCGCGAGGCAGCACGAAAACTCTCTACGAGCTGTTCGATGTCGGCGGCATCCATTGCGGCTGGCTCCTCGAAGCCCTCGAACGCAATTGTTGAAGGGGCCACAGTTTTCCAGCCGCCGTCCGCAACGGAAACCGAGCCTCGCTGGTCTGCCCACGGCCACCAGGTGGAAGCTTTTCGCCCAGCGTGCGCGAGTTGGATGCCAGCGAGCGAACCACGATCGTGGATGGCGTCGGTGATGGGCCGCCATGCGTCGCGTTGTTCATCGTTCCAGATGCCAGCGTCTCGTGCAGAGATGCGCCCTTCCGGGGCCACAGCGGTTGCCTCCGCGACGATGAGCCCCGCGCCACCAGAGGCGAACTGGGCCAGATGGGTGTGGTGCCACTCCTGCACCACTCCATCGATGGCGCTGTACATACACATTGGCGATACCCACAGCCGGTTCGCGAAGGTGACAGAGCGGATGCTGAACGAGGAGAAGAGAAGACTCACTCTTTGACGCTATCGCGCTGGCTGTGTAACGGCTGCCTGGCATGGGCAATCCTCCCCATCGAAGGCATCGGCAGTGCACGATAGCGTGGGATTCTCGCGGATCGTTCCGGTGGGACGATCTCCACATGAGGGGAAAACACAAATGAAGAAGATGTCGATGGCGTTCGCTGCCGCAGCCGTATTGGCTTTGGGACTGACCGGATGCTCGGCTGCTGCTGAGCCGGACGAGAAAGAAGCGCCCATCGCCTCCGAGGAGAGCGCTGCTCCTGAAGAGGAAACCGCTGAATCCGCCCCAACCGGAGACTCTCCCGAGTGGGCCGCAGGGTCGCTCGATGCTGGTGAGAAAATCGGCGAGATCACGACCGACAGCTGGCAGGTCGAGCTGTACCAGGTCGGTACGGCGACCACCGACAAAGACAGCATGTTTGTCGACCCAGACACGAACGACAACCTTCTGCCGTCGGGCAGCGAGGTTGTGTACGTGAACTTCGTTTTCACTAACACTTCCGACGCGGACATCCCGCTGTCGATCAGCTTGGGAAGCCCTGGTATCGCGTCCACCTCCTGGCAGTTCATGGGAGGCCAGCCCAGCTTCAGCAGCTCTGACGCATACGAGACTCTTGACCTTTCCGACACCGGAAGGCAGGTCGGCGGCGAGGCTCCGTTCGTCGTAGCACCCGGGCAATCGTTTGCTCAGGCGACGAACATCCTCTACGTGCCCGGTGACGAGACCGAAGCTGACGTCACGCTGATCCAAGCGGATGATGAAGGCGAGCTGCTGCACGACACGAAGGAAGAGGGCGAGACGGTCATCACCATCGAATGACCTCCAGCCTCGAATGGCTCGGTTCCTTCGGGGATCGGGCCATTCGGCGTCTCGGACGCAGATTTCACCACGGACGGCGCTACCGTTGAGACATGCTCGAAGTCCGTGAATGGTCCCGCTCGGACACCGCGCGCTTCCTGCGTATCCCGACCCAGGGCGACGACAAGCACTCGCGTGGCGTGGTCGCCCTCCGTACGGGAACAGATGCGTATCCGGGTGCTGCCGTGCTCGGTGTCGAGGCCACCTGGCGTGCTGGCGCGGGGTTCGTCCGTTTCGTGGGCGCGGGGCGTGTGGCAGATGCCGTGCTTGCTCGCAGACCAGAGACGGTGGCGGCACCGGACATCGGCAGCACACGAGTAGATGCCTGGATTATCGGCTCGGGGACGGATGCCGCAGACCGCTCATCTCACGAGGCAGCGGCGTTGCGCAGCATCCTGACGGGCGAAGTCCCCGTCGTGGTCGATGCCGGGGCGCTCGACCTTGCACAAGAAGCGACCGCGCCGGTCCTCGTCACGCCACATGCAGGCGAGTTCGCCAGGCTGCGCGCACAGCTCGGGATCGGCCCGGA
>DQHP01000042.1 GCA_003524435.1 Microbacterium sp. | reverse complement strand
TCCGCCGAGGCGGCCCTGCGCAGCCGTTTCGACGACGCCCCGATGAGGCGCAGCAGGGCCAGCTGGCGGCTGCGACCGGCGATGATGATCGAGAACGTATTCGCGATGACGATCGCGGAGACGAAGAGGGCGATGAGGAAGAAGGTGACACCGATCATCGAGAGGAAGTTCTGCGCTGTCTCGGACTCGGCGATGATCTTCTCTGACGACAGCCACGCGGTCAGGATCGCGATGCCCTGCATGATTGCGGTGCCGAAGAGGGCGGCGATGAAAACGACGAGGACGCTGGGGAAGAACTGCCGCGGGTTGGTCCGGATTTCGCGCAGCGGGTTCATCGGCTCACCGCAGTGTCGTCGCGTTCGTCGATGCCGAGCATGGTCGAGGCGATCGCCTCGGCGGTGATGGCGTCGTTCAGCTCGGTCACCGGGGTGCCGTCGGCGATGAAGATGACGCGGTCGGCATGGGCGGCGACGATCGGGTCGTGGGTGACGAGCACGATCGACTGGCCGAAGTCACGGACGGCCTCGACCATGATCGCCATGACCTCGCGACCGGACTTCGCATCAAGATTGCCGGTCGGTTCGTCGGCGAAGAGGATGTCCGGGCGGGTCGCGAGTGCCCGGGCGATGGCGGTGCGCTGCTGCTGGCCGCCGGAGAGCTCGTTGGGTCGGTGTTTGAGCCGGTCCTCCAACCCCAGGCGGTGAACGATCGTGGTGATCCAGGCACGCTCGTCGGCACCCGGCCGACGGTCGTCGAGTTCGAAGGGCAGGCGGATGTTCTCTTTGACGGTGAGCGTGGGCACGAGGTTGAACGCTTGGAAGACGAATCCGATCCGGCGGCGGCGCAGGGCGGTGAGGTCGTCGTCGCGCAGCTTCGTGATCTCCTGTTCGCCGAGGTGGACCGTGCCCGAGGTGGGACGATCGAGTCCGGCGAGGACGTGCATGAGTGTTGACTTCCCGGATCCCGAGGGCCCCATCACCGCGGTCAGCTTGGCCGGTGCGATGTCGAGGCTGACCCCGCTGAGAGCCGTGACCGCTGCCCCTTTCGGATCGAAGACCTTCGAAACGTCGCGAAGTCGGGCGATGGGCATCGTCGGGCCGGTGGTCATAGATTCCTCATGCGTCGGTGCACGCTGTCATTTCCAGACTAACGAGGATCAGCGCTCAGAAACATGAAAAGCGACTGGCCAGTAGGTGTGAGCGAGCTGTGGGAGGGCAAGATCCGCTTCGGCCCGCCTACGGAGCGTACCTTCTGGCTCTCCCACCTTCGAGATCGAAGCTGAGACCCTACCTGCGAGCGGCACGCAGCCGGCGATATGCGCGACGGGCGAACTCCGTGGTTCGGCGACCTGTGCTCTCCACGCGCCGGACTGCTCGGACAGCAGGTTCGGACTCGCGCCGCTCATCACGTCGGCGGGCCTCGTCGCGTTCGGCGCGTAGGCGCTGCAACTGCGACTTCACCGCCTGCACCTCTTCGTTCGCCCGTGCCGCCTTCCGGTCCTTGAGCGCCATCACCAGCCCGTAGTTCTGGACGGCGTTGAGACGTTCGCGGACTACGCCGATGGCGTCGACGTATGGGCTGTCGATCGCTTCGGCGTGGAAGAAGCCGGGTGCTTCGGTCTCCGCCGCTCCGGGGCTGTCGCCCAGCGTCTTCGCGACGACGAAGTCCCACCACTGCTGATGCTCAGCGCGGCGCTTCTGCGACTGTGCACTCAGTCGGCCCGTGAGCTCGTCTCGGTTTCCCACCGCTCCGACGGCAGTCGACACGATGTCGTCGACCGAATCGAGCGGCAGCACGTAGTCCTCCATGCCGACGTTCTCCGCAGCTCCCCTCATGCGGATGGACGAATAGAGATTGGGTGCCAATGAGACGGAGGGAATGCCCGCGGCTCCGGCGAAGATCGCCGCGTGGTAACGGGTGCCGACGACCAGTTGGGCCTGCTCCGTCAGAGCGATGAGCTCTCGTGCGGTGAGCATCCGCGTGGGAACGACCTCGGCATGCCCGCTGGCCTGAGCGATCTTCGGGTCGGTGAGCTGGTCTCTCGTCTCCGGTGCCGGGGGCAGCGCCCCTCCGTGCGGCACAAGCAGCACCCGCAGCCCGGTAACCTCGGCGAGCCGACGAGTGAGTTCCGCCAGTCGCGCATGGTATTCGTCATCACTGAGCATCGGGGTCGAGGCCTTCTCGGCGAAGCTGGCCAGGATGAATGGACGCTCGGTCAGATCCGACACGGCAGACCGGTCCTCGTCGCGGGCTGTCAATGAGAACGCGTCGTCGACCTGACGGCGCACCGTCGCGGAACCTCGTCCGAGATCGTCGACGAGCTGGGTCGTGTAGCTTTCGCGGGTTCCGACGAACTCCGCCTCGGCGAGGAGGTCGTGGACGATGTCCCGATCCTCGTCGTAGATGAGCGGGCCGAGAGTCTGGTTGGTCAACGCATACGGTTTGCCGAGGGCACGGGCGATCTTCGCCAGGGTCGCACGCTCGTAGATGTGATGGGCGAACATCGAGTTGAGGTTGCCACCGCCCGCGATGAGGACGGCCGCGGAATTCCGGACTGCATCGACGACGTCGATCGCCGGGTCATCTGCCTTCAGCGCATTCCGATCTCCGGCAACGTAGTCGAGGATCTTCTTCATCCGAGAGGTATTGGGACGTCGGTCGCGCCTGAACCCGATGCGTCTGACAGCGTCGACGCCGTACATTTCGCTCGCGTGCTGGGGTTCACCGGCGATAAGCGTGATGGCGATATCCGCTCGGGCACGAAGCTCATCGATGGCCAGTTCCGTCATCGCCTCATCGCCGAGGTGGTAGAACTGGCTCCACCCGACATCGCCGATCATCGTAATTCTCTTCATGGGTCCCTTGTTCACTTCACGGAGTGCAGAAGTTCAATCGAATGTTCCGATCACTGTAACGACAGCGATGCGTTCGCTCGTGAACAGCGCCTGTCTCCGAGGTGAATACGTTCGCGTTCAAGCCGACGCCGAGGTCAGGCTCGGACACAGCCACTCAGAATGCGTCGAAAAAGCGGCGGCCGCCTCGGCGAGGGTGCATACGCCGATGCGTGCGAGAGTGAATGCGACAGTGGCCCGGAACGTGATGTTCCGGGCCACTGTCGTGGTCAGAGATGACTCAGTCCGAGCGAATGGCTCAGTCCTCGTCCTCCTCGTCCTTCTTCTCGACGACCAGGGTCTCGGTGGTGAGAACCAAGGCGGCGATCGAAGCGGCGTTGCGCAGCGCCGAACGGGTGACCTTGACGGGGTCGATGATTCCGGCGCCGATCAGGTCGCCGTAGTCACCGATGGCGGCGTTGTAGCCCTGGCCGGACTCGAGGTCGGTCACCTTGGCGACGACGACGTAGCCGTCCTGGCCGGCGTTGGCGGCGATCCAGCGCAGCGGCTGGACGACTCCGCGCTTGACGATCTCGACACCGGTGAGCGCGTCACCGGACAGTCCCAGGTCGTTGCCGTCGAGGACCTTCGCAGCGTGGATCAGAGCCGATCCACCGCCGGCGACGACGCCCTCTTCGATGGCGGCACGAGTAGCGGACACGGCGTCTTCGACGCGGTGCTTGCGCTCCTTGAGCTCCACCTCGGTGGCGGCGCCGACCTTGATGACAGCGACTCCGCCGGAGAGCTTGGCCAAGCGCTCCTGCAGCTTCTCGCGGTCCCAGTCGGAATCGGTGTTCTCGACCTCGGCGCGGATCTGAGCGACACGACCGGCAACAGCATCGTCGGAACCAGCACCATCGATGATGGTGGTGTTGTCCTTGGTGACGGTGATGGTGCGGGCGTTGCCGAGCTCTTCCAGGGTGACCTGGTCGAGCTTCATGCCCATGTCCGGGGTGACGACCTGGCCACCGGTGAGGACGGCGAGGTCCTCGAGGATGGCCTTTCGACGGTCACCGAAGCCGGGAGCCTTGACGGCGGCGACGTTGATGATACCCCGCAGCTTGTTGACGACCAGGGTCGACAGAGCTTCACCCTCGATGTCCTCGGCGATGATGAACAGCGGCTTGCCGGCCTGCTGCACCTTCTCGAGGACGGGCAGGAGCTCCTGGATGTTGGAGATCTTGCCCTGGTTGATGAGGATGAGCGCGTCGGAGAGCACAGCCTCCTGGCGATCGGCATCGGTCACGAAGTGCGGCGACAGGAAGCCCTTGTCGAACTGCATTCCTTCGGTGATCTCGAGTTCGACGGACGCGGCCTGCGATTCGTCGATCGTGATGACGCCGTCCTTGCCGACCTTGTCGAAGGCATCGGCGATGAGCTTGCCGATCTCGGGCGACTGAGCCGACAGACCGGCGACGTGTGCGATCTCCGAGGAGTCGGCGACGTCGCGGGCGATCGTGCCCAGCTGCTGCGAGACGGCCTCGACGGCAGTCTCGATGCCGCGCTTGAGCTGTCCGGGTGCGGCACCTGCGGCAACGTTGCGCAGTCCTTCGTTGACGAAGGCCTGAGCGAGAACGGTCGCGGTGGTGGTTCCGTCGCCGGCGATGTCGTTGGTCTTGGTGGCGACTTCCTTGGCCAGCTGTGCGCCGAGGTTCTCGTACGCATCGTCGACCTCGACCTCACGGGCGATGGTCACACCATCGTTCGTGATCGTGGGAGCGCCCCACTTCTTGTCGAGCACGACGTTGCGGCCCTTGGGTCCCAGCGTCACCTTGACGGTGTCGGCCAGGGTGTTGACACCCTTTTCGAGTGCACGACGGGCTTCGTCGTTGAATTCCAATGATTTAGGCATTCGTCCTCCTGTCAGTGAAGTGGTTGTTCAGGGGATTCAGCCGATGACGGCGAGCACGTCGCGAGCCGAGAGCACGAGGTACTCATCGGCGCCGAACTTCACCTCGGTGCCGCCGTACTTGCTGTACAGAACGCGGTCGCCGACGGCGACGTCGATCGGAACACGGTTGCCGTTGTCGTCAATACGGCCGGGGCCAACGGCCACAACCTCGCCCTCCTGGGGCTTCTCCTTGGCGGTGTCAGGGATAACCAGACCACTCGCGGTAGTCTGCTCTGCCTCGACCTGCTGGATGACGATGCGGTCTTCGAGCGGCTTGATGGAAACCGACACGGTCTACCTCTTCTTTCTTGACGCTGACACGAAAGACTTGTTCGCACTCTCAACCCGAGAGTGCTAACTGCAAGTGTATGCGTTCGGCTGGCACTCACGCAACGCGAGTGCCAGTTTCGACGTTTTCGGGCCTGTCACCGCACACGTAGTCTGGACTCGTGGAGATGTCTGAGTTGACCGCGTTGCTTACGCCCGAGGGCCTTCGGCTGCTCGATGAGGTCGGTTCGATCTCTTCGGCCGCTGAGGTCACCAAGACCGTGTCAATGCTGCGCGCCGCGGGGCACTCCCCCGATCTGGTGTCTGCCGTGGTCGGTCAGGCGCATCTGCGCACCAAAGCCGTGTCGAAGTTCGGCGGCTTCGCCGAACGGATGCTCTTTACCAGGGCAGGCTTCGAACAGGCAACGCGGCTCGGGGTCGCCGCACGACATGCCGGGCGCATGCGCCGTACGGGCATCACACGCGTTGCCGACCTCGGTTGCGGAATCGGTGGAGATGCTCTCGCGTTCGCCGGCGCCGGGCTCGGAGTGCTGGCGGTAGATACCGACGAGGTCACCGCGGCGATTGCGGCCTACAACTTGGCGCCGTTTGCATCCGCCGATGGGAGCGAGCCCCTCGTCACTGTCCAGCACAGTACGGCCGAGGAGTTCGTGAGCACTAACTTCGGAGATGTGCACGATCTTCGGATCGATTCGGCAGATTCATCCGAGGAAGCTGCACTTCTCCGAAGAAGCGGTACGGCTATCTGGCTTGACCCTGCCCGGCGCACGACGGGTCATAGCGAGACGCGGAGGGTCGCAGCATCCGATTACTCCCCCTCCTTGGACTGGGCGTTCGCACTTGCATCCCGCATCCCGACCGGAATCAAACTCGGCCCCGGCCATGACCGTGACAGCCTGCCCGAAGACGCCGAGGCGCAGTGGGTCAGCGCAGACGGCAGCGTCGTCGAGCTCGTGCTGTGGACCGGAGCGCTCGCTCGCGAGGGTGTGCGGCGGGCGGCGCTGGTCATCCGCGGGGACGAGTCGCATGAGTTGACGGGCGCGGCGGATGCTGAAGACGCTGAAGTCCGCGAACTCGGCGCCTTTCTACACGAGCCCGATGGGGCTGTCATCCGTGCACGTCTCATCGGCGACGTGGCACGGGCGTTGGATACGGGGATGCTGGATGAGAAGATCGCGTACCTGACCGGAGATGCTGCGGTGACGAGTCCGTTCGTGCAGACGTTCCGCGTGCGCGAAGTCATCGCGGCGAATCCGAAGGCGATCAACGCAGTGCTGCGCGCCAACGACATCGGCACGCTCGAAATCAAAAAGCGCGGGATGGACATTGACCCCGCAGCGTTCCGGAAGAAGCTGAACCTGCGCGGGTCTGCATCTGCGACGCTGATCCTCACCAGGGCGGGCTCGAAACGAATGGCGATCCTGGCCGACCGCGTCTAGAACAGGAAGTTATTCGCCGGTTTTGTCGTCGATCGCCAGGTCATCGAATGACGGCTCATCAACCGTGAACTCAATGACATCACCCGTCTCGGGGTCGACCTCAACCTGAGTCGACAGCGGAAGTTTTACGACGGTGAGTTGCGGACCCGACTGCTCGGCAAGATGGACGATGTAGTTGGTGGGTACACCAGCGACGATGGCCTGGATTTCGAGCGTTGCATTGGGCTCGTCCGTCCCCGAGCATCCCTGTACGATTCCGCCGTCTGTCTCTGCGATGACGCACAGCCCCTGGCTATCCCAGGATGACCACACTGCCGTATCGCCGTCATAGCCGAGGACGCTCAGTGCTCTGCCATCGAAGCCTTCGGCTTCAATTCTGGCGATCGCCTCGAGTTGCGCGTCGGTGTATTGGTGTTCCCACTCGACGTTCGTTTCGTCCCAGATCTGGACGGTCGGGACGATCTCTCCCGACGCTGACAGTATCAAAAATGCAGAGAACCTCTGCCCGGCCAGCTTGTCACCTTCGGGCACGGTCACGGCCGTGCTGGGGAAACCCACGTCGGGGTCATCGAGCACACCGCATCCGCTCTCTGCCTTTGACCCGATCGTGATGATGACGCAGTACTGCTGTCCTTCAGACCTCTCGGCCTGCCACACGACGACGCCGTGCTGTTCTGAGACCGGGACGATTGATCCGGGGTCATAGTCGCCGGAGTTCTCCAGCTCGGCACGCTGCTCGGCATGCGCAACAACCAGTGCGGATTCTGCACTGTTCCAGCCCCAGAGTATCCAGCCGGTTCCGAGCCCGATGATGAGGATCGCGACGGCTGCGGCGGCGACGATCGGCCAGCGGCGTTTGCGGGGTTCGGGGGTGGGAGCGGGAGGTGTTTCGGGGTCGGGCTCCGTTTCGACGGGCTCCGTTTCGACTCCCTGCGGTCGCTCAACGCGTTTCGTCACTTCGACGCGATCCGCTTGCTCAGTACGGCGCTCGCTCAACGACCCGTGGATGTCGGCAGCACGGGCGCCGGGCAGCTCATCGGGTATTGAGACCGGCTCCCCACGCCGCTTCCGCTCCAAATCCCGCAACCGGGCCCTGTCCGAGGCGGACAGCTCTCCACCCCGGCCATAGGCCTGAGCATGTAGCGCGCGCAGCTCCGCTGTTTCTGAGGCGTCCAGCATCCGCTTATCCAAGCATCTCGAACTGCTGGGCGGCCCAGATGAGCCAGCCCAGACTGTACAGCGTGGCGGCGAGGCCGAGTACGAGGGCCCAGCGCGCCACGGCCCGATTTTCGACCGGACGTCGCAGCGACATGATCGCCGCCACTACCGCGACAATGGCCAGTGGGATGCCCCATCCCACGAAGAGCGACGCACACAGGGCGACGATTGCGGCCACCAGTGCCCACGGCGCCAGGTGTGGACCATTAACGGGGACCGACTCGTGCGGAGCCCACTGCACGTTGGGCACACCGCCCGTATCTGCCGGGCCGCTGGTGACGACGGGCTCGATGCCCACCGGCCCTGTGGGCATTTTCGTATAGCTGTCTCGTGGTGCCCCGGGCATCCGTGTGGCGCCAGCCGGACGTTCAACGTCTGGGCTCGGATCCTCGAAAGTCGGGCCACTCATGCGGGTGCTCCGGGCTGCGCATCTCCTGCCGCCACAGCGACCTGGATCTCGGTCACCGGCAGCGTCGAGTCTGCGCCGAAGGCGAGCGTAGAGGGTGCGCGTCCTGACGAGATGAGGTCTGCGGCGAGGGCTGCGATCATCGCCCCATTATCGGTGCACAGTGACAGCGGCGGAATACGCACGGTGATTCCGGCAGCTTCTGCGCGCGCGACAGCGACATCGCGCAGCCGCTTGTTTGCGATGACTCCGCCGCCGAGCAGCAACCGTGGCACCCCGAGGTCTTCGCATGCGGCGAGCGCTTTTGTCACGAGAACGTCGACGACGGCTTCGCGGAAACTGGCTGCCACATCCGCCCTTGTCGACTCGGTCAACGAACGACCGGCGGCTTCTTCGCGCTCAATCCAGCGGGCGACGGCGGTCTTGAGTCCGGAGAAGGAGAAGTCGTAGCGATGCTTGGCCATATCCGACGCCTTGGAGAGCCCCCTCGGAAAGCGAATCGCCTTCGGATCACCGGGCCCGTCTGGAGACGCGTCGGCGGCGCGGTCGATTTCCGGTCCCCCTGGATACGGAAGCCCCAGCAACCGTGCGACCTTATCAAAGGCTTCGCCGGCTGCGTCATCTATTGTCTCGCCGAGCAATTCGACGTCGGTGGTCAGGTCGCGCACGTGCAGCAGCGACGTGTGCCCGCCGGAGACGAGCAGCGCGATCGTCGGATACTCCAGCGGCTCGGAGTCAGGTGTGACGATGTCTGCTGCGATGTGTCCGACGAGGTGGTTCACGGCGTAGAGCGGTTTGTCGAGTGCGACGGCGAGCCCTTTGGCAGCACCAACGCCCACCATGAGCGCTCCGGCAAGGCCGGGGCCACTCGTGACGGCGATCGCATCGAGATCTTCCAGTAGCACGTCAGCTTCGGCGAGTGCGGCGTCAATCGATGGTTGCAGCGCCTCGAGGTGTGCGCGGGCAGCGACCTCAGGAACGACACCGCCGTAGCGGGAGTGCTCGTCCATGCTCGAGGCGATCGTGTTCGACAGCAGCGTGCGACCTCGGACGATACCAATACCGGTTTCGTCGCAGCTCGTCTCGATGCCCAGCACCAGGGGTTCGGCGGGACGTTCGGCGGGACGTTCAGCGGTCATAGTTTCACCTTCATCACGATCGCATCCACATCATCTGGCTGGTAATACCGCGGCCGACGGCCAATCTCTTCGAAACCTTCCGACAGATACAACGCTTCGGCAGCGGGATTATCTGCGCGTACTTCGAGAAACACCTCGCGGGCACGACGAGCGGATGCTTCGGTAAGAAGCGCCCGCAACAACGCTCGTCCACGCCCCTCTCCCCTGCGCGCTTCGAGGAATGCGATGGTTTGGATGTCAGCATCCGCATTTCCGCGAATCGCACGGAGTCCGCCGTAGCCGATGATTGTGCTCTCATCTTCGTCGACGAGATAGTGGCTGTAGTCGGTCGACAGTTCAGCCGCCATGGACTCGGCGCTCCACGCATCGGCGGGAAATGACGCATTCTCGATCGCCATGATCGCGTCAAGGTCGGCGGGAGTCGCGACGCGGATCGTCATAGGCCCACACGTTTCGGTGCGCCGGGGACGGTGACGTCTGGCTGGCGGAGGTAGAGCGGCTCGGCGCTGGTGAGATCACGACCGGCTTTCACTGCGCGCAGGCCCACGCGGGCAAGTGCTGCCGCATCGAGAGTTGCGACCTCAATCGCGTGCACACCGCGTAGTTTTTCATCAGAGTCGACCCTGGGTGCGAGCACTGTGGCCTCGACGAGATTCGGGATGCCGTCAGCATCCAACCCGTCAAAGACGCTGATCGCGACCTCGCGGCGGCGGGCATCTGTGACGATCGCGAAGGGTGTCTCCGGTGCCTCCGCTTCGATCACACTCAGCGCGGCGGCAAAATGGCTGGGCACCGGGATCACAGCGATGCCGCGTCCGAGCGCAAAGGCGCGGGCCGTAGCAATGCCGATGCGAAGGCCGGTGAACGGGCCGGGGCCCATGCCCGCGACGACGTGCGTGA
>DQHP01000079.1 GCA_003524435.1 Microbacterium sp. | reverse complement strand
TGCGTGAGGCGGCGAACCCGCACATCCTCTCGCTCTCCCCGCCGCTGCCCCCCGGCCCGGCGCGCACACCGGATACTCGCTTGCGAAGTTCGGCATGACATGGCCACTCTCGGCCTCGCCGCCAGCGGCAGTGGGCGACCCAGCCTCTTCTCACCCGTAGACCCGTACCCTGGAAGCATGACCGAGACTTCTCCTGCGCGCCCTGCGAACACTGGTGTGCGCCAGACGCGTCCGCGGACCGAGGGCTGGACCCAGAAGAAAGACGAGAGCGGTCGACCGCTGCTGCAATTCGCGAGCCCGAAGCGCGGCAAGCCGCCCGTGCACCTCGCTGACCTCACGCCCGCTGAGCGCGTCGAAAAGGTGAAGGAGCTGGGCCTGCCCGGCTTCCGTGCCAAGCAGTTGTCGACGCACTACTTCACGCACTACACGTCTGATCCGGCCGAGATGACTGACCTCCCCGCTGCCCAGCGTGACGAGCTCGTCGCCGGCATGCTGCCGCCGCTGCTCACCGAAGTGCGCCGCCTCGAGACAGACAAGGGCGACACGATCAAGTTCCTCTGGCGCCTGCACGACGGAGCGCTCGTCGAGTCTGTGCTTATGCGCTATCCCGGTCGCATCACGCTGTGCGTTTCTAGCCAGGCCGGATGCGGCATGAACTGCCCGTTCTGCGCCACCGGCCAGGCGGGCCTGACCCGCAACATGTCGACGGCTGAGATCATCGAGCAGATCGTCCGCGCAAACCGGCTGATCGCCGAAGGTGGCCTCGGCGGCAAGAAGAGCGACGACCATTCCATGGAGCGCGTCTCCAACATCGTCTTCATGGGGATGGGCGAGCCACTCGCCAACTACAAGCGAGTGATGGATGCCGTGCGCATCATGGTCGCTGATCAGCCTGACGGCCTCGGCATGAGTGCTCGCGGAATCACGGTGTCGACGGTCGGTCTCGTTCCCGCCATCCGCAAGCTCTCCAACGAGGGCATCCCGGTGACCTTCGCGCTGTCGCTGCACGCGCCCGATGACCACCTTCGTGATGAGCTCATCCCGGTGAACTCGAAGTGGAAGGTCGATGAAGCACTGGATGCTGCGCGCGAGTACTACGAGAAGACTGGTCGTCGCGTGTCGATCGAGTATGCGCTCATCAAAGACATGAACGACCATGGCTGGCGCGCGGACTTGCTGGCGGAGAAGCTCAACCAGCGCGGTCGCGGCTGGGTCCACGTCAACCCGATTCCGCTGAACCCGACGCCGGAGTCAGTGTGGACAGCATCCACTCGAGAGGTGACGAACGAGTTCATTCGGCGTCTCAACGACGCTGGCGTCCCGACGACCCTTCGCGACACCCGCGGCAAGGAGATCGACGGCGCCTGCGGGCAGTTGGTCGCGACGACTGAGGATGAAGTCGCCGCGGAAGCGCTCGCCTGATCCTCGCGCTTCTGCGTATTGAAAGAAGGATTTCCCGGCTGCGATTTGAATCCAAGCCGGGAAATCCTTGTGGCATCACGGGAGATCAGCGCCCGCCGGCGCCGCCTATTCCTTGACCGCGCCCGCCGTCAGCCCCTGAACGATCCACTTGCTCGCGAGTGCGAACATCACCATCGTCGGCAGGATCGTGATTACGGCGGCGGCTGACATCGAGCCCCAGTCGACGTTGAACGTCGAGATGAAGCCGTTCAGCGCGGCCGGCACCGTGCGGTTCTCTTCCGAGTGCATGAGCACAACCGATAGGAATAGCTCGTTCCAGCAGTTCACGAAGTTGAAGATGAACGCGGCGATGATGCCCGGTGTCATGACCGGCACCAGCACGCGGAACAGGGCGCCGAGTCGCGAGCACCCATCGATCATCGCGGCTTCTTCGAGCGCCACCGGGACGTTCTCGAAGAACCCGCGCAACATGACCGTCGAGAACGGGATGCAGATCGCGATGTAGATGAGGATCAGGCCGAACTTGTTATCGACGAGTCCGAGGTCCGCCATCATCGAGTACAGCGGTCCCAGAGCGATGAACGCGGGGATCATCTGCGTCAGCAGGAAAGCGATCAGTACCGCGCCCTTACTGCGAAACTCGAAGCGCGCAATCACGAAAGCGCTGAGCAGCGCGATGAACGTACTCGTGACGCCGGCGACGAGCGCGACGATCGCGGAGTTCGCCAGGAACACCCCGAAACTGCTGGTGTCGAACAGATTCGCGTAGTTCTGCATCGACGGTTGGCTGGGCCAGTATTCGATCGGGTAAACGTTGACGGTGCCTGGTGACTTGAACGAGGTCAGCGCGATCCAAT
Source organism: Microbacterium sp. (assembly GCA_003524435.1). Classification (GTDB taxonomy): domain Bacteria; phylum Actinomycetota; class Actinomycetes; order Actinomycetales; family Microbacteriaceae; genus Microbacterium. The sequence continues at coordinate 6,886 of DQHP01000079.1, read as the reverse complement.
ACAGCGGAAAAAGCGTGATCAGCAGCCAGATCGCAAGCCCGACAAAGCGCAGGATGCTGAGACCAGACACTTTCCTGCGCCCGCGGCGCGGCGACTTCTGACGGGCGCCGGGTGGAACGATCAACTGGGCGGTGGCGCTCATTTGCTCGCCTTTCTCATTGCCATCAGGTAGAAGGCGCAGAACACGAACAAGAATCCGACGACGATCAGGCCGATCGCGCTCGCGATGCCGTAGTTGCCCTGTTGGGTGAAGTTGATCATCCACGTCGTGATGATGTGGGTTTGGTTCGCGGGGCCACCTCTGGTCATTGCCCAGATGATGTCGGGGAAGTTGAAGATCCAGATCACCCGCAGCAGGATCGTCAGCAGCAGCGTCATCCGGATGTACGGGATGATCACTGAAAACAGCTGGCGCAGGCGCCCTGCGCCGTCGAGACTCGCGGCCTCAAGCATTTCGTCTGGCACGGACTGCAGCGCGGCGAGGATCATGATCGCGAAGAATGTCACCCCGTACCAAATGTTGGCGATGATGACGGCGATCATGGCGAGCTTCGGGTCAGCGAGCCAGGGGAGGGGAGCGTCGATGAGTCCGGTCTTCATCAGAAGGTCGTTGACGACGCCAAACTCGGCGTTGAACATCCAGCGAAACAGCATCCCGATCAGGAAGCCGGAGACAGCCCACGGAAAGAACACCAGCGCCTGATAAACACCGCGAAAGCGGAATCGTGTGCGCAGGGCCAGGGCGATCAAGAAGCCGATGATGAACTGGGGAACGAGTGAGCCGACAACCCACAGCACCGAGTTCCAGGCGACCTGCGGGAAGACGGGGTCGCTGAAGACGCGCGTGAAGTTGTCGAAGCCGACGAAGGGCGTCGAGGTCAGGTCCCACAGGTTCCAGTCGTGGAAGGCCATCCGCACGCCTTGAAGCATCGGATAGTAGGTGAACCAGCAGACGAAGAAGATGGCGGGGGCAAGGAAGGCGAGGATCGTCCAGGCATGCCTGCCTCGGAAGACGCGCTTTCCCGGCCGCGCCGGGGCGACCCCACCGGATTCACCGGTGGAGCGCCCCGAACGCGTGAGAAGTGACATGGGTTATCCCTCTTCGCTGGCGTACTTTTCAGTCCAGTACGCGTCCCACGAGTCAAGAAGCTCGCTGGTTGTCATGTTGCCCAGGAGTACGTTCTGCACGTCCTGGTCGGACTTCTGAATCCACTCTGACCACCAGCTCACACCTCGCGGCTGCTGCACGTTGACGTAAGTTTCGGGGTCTTCGGTCATGGTGACGTAGCTCGTCCACGGGCCGGTGGAGTAGAACTCGTCATCGGATGCTGCGGCGATGATCGGTACCAGGCTATTTGCCTGTGCGAACTCAGTGGCAGGCTCAGCTGAGGAGAGATACTCGATCAGCTTCACGGCTTCTTCCTTGTGTCCGCTGGCCTCGGCAACGCCCCAACCAGCAACCGCGAGCGGCTGTGCAGCCTTGCCGCTCGGACCGGTCAGCAACGGTGCGGTGTCCCACTGGTCTTCGGTGAGGTTCGATTCCATCACGGTCGCGATGACCTCAGGGTCTTGCAGGAGGAACGCCGTCGAACCGTTGGTGAAGCCCGCCACCATTTCGGGGTAGCCCCATGACACAGCAGAGGGCGGGGATCCTTCCTTGAACAGGTCGAAGTAGGTGTCGACCGCATCCTGCGCCTCATCGGCGGCGAAGATGGTCGATCCGTCTTCCATCAAGAAAGCGTTAGCGGTGTCGAGGTTGTCGATGACGTACGCCTCGATGGCGGCGACGACGTTGGTGTTGCCGTTCTGGCCGCCGCGGAACGCATATCCGTAGGTGTTGTTCGCCGGATCTTGAATGGCGGATGCTTGCTCCAGCAGGTCTTCCCAGCTCGTGGGAGGGCCGTCAAAGCCGGCGTCGGCGACGAGGTCGGTGCGGTAGAACAGCGACAGGCCGTAGAAGCCGTAGGGCACGAAATAGCTCTTACCGTCGCCCTCAGCCGCGGCCTTCGCGTTATCGGTTAAAGCATCCCAGCCGTCCCAGCTCGACAGGTCATCCGTCATGTCGTACAGCCAACCGTTGTTCGAGAACGGCCCGACCGTGATGTCACGCACCTCAAGAACATCGACGCCGGTGCCGGACTGCAGCATCTGCTGGATTGTCTGGTCAGCCTGCTCGGTGGGCGGTGAGACGAGCTTGACGGTGACGCCTGGATTTTCAGCTTCGAAATCATCGAGAAGACCGCGTAGCAGCTCGGTGCGCGCCGGGTTTGTCAGGCTCTCGACCATCTGTAACTCGACGTCGCCGCCATCGGATGAATCGGAGCTCCCTCCGGAGCAGGCGGTTAGGCCCAGTAGGGCGACGGTGCCCAGACCAACGGCGCTCGTCAGTCGATTGCGCTTCATGACGTACCTCTTTCGTAGTGTGTGGTGCGGTGGGTAAAACGGTCAGGATGCTGCGGCCGCGGCGCGCAGAATCTCGGGGATGCAGCGTTCGACGTAGGCCTCAAAGTCACTCAGCTCGGTATAGAGATGGACAGAAAGGCGGTAGTAGCCGCGGCCTTGGAAGCTGGTGAAGGCGGTCTCGACTCCGACGCGATCAAACAGAGTCATGCGTAGTGCGTCGGCCTCTTCGCGAGTTTTTCCCAGGCCGTCGGGGAGGCGAATTAAACGCATGGCGTCGACGGATGCTGGTAGGTGAACGAGTGCGTCCTCTTCGACATGCGGCTGCATGGCATCGGCAATCATCCGGGCGCCACGATCGGCGAGTTCGCCCATCGTGGCGCGCGTGCGTTCCCAGGTGTACTCCCGTTCGATGAAGTCGATGGCGGCAGGCGTGCTGAGATACGTGGTCGCATCGATTGTGCCCTGGGTGTCGAAGCGCCCTGGGTACGGCTCTGGTGCGCCCCACGAGTCGATGAGCGGCCAGAGGTCTTGCCGATCGGGAGCATTTGTCACCAACACCGCAGAGCCACGCGGCGCGCAGGGCCACTTGTGCAGATTGCCAAACCACCAGTCGCCGCCGCCGACGAAGGCTGCGTCTTTGACGAGTCCAGGCGCGTGCGCGCCGTCGACGAGAACGCGGATGCCGTGTTCATGAGCAAGTGCGGTGATCTCTGCCGTCGGCAGCCCGCGCGCGGTGGAGGAGGTGATCTGATCGATGACAACAAGGCGGGTGTTCGCCGTGAAAGCGGTGCGGAACCGCTCGACGATCTCCTCGGCTGACGCGAGCAGCGGGACGTGTACAGCGCGAACGTGGGCGCCAAAGCGGCGCGCGAGACGGGCTGCCCCCATCGTGACGGCACCGTAGCCATGGTCTGTGACGAGAATCTCATCGCCGGCGTTTAGCTGGAGACTGTTGTAGACAATGGTTGCCGCTGCGGACGCGTTCGGGACGAATGCGGTGTCGCCAGTCGCGGCTCCAACGAACGGTGCGACGCGGGTGCGAGCGTCGGCGACGTACTCTGCGATACGAGGAAACCAACCAACCGGACTGTGGTCGGCCTGCGCGCGCAGTGCGTTTTGATGTGCCACGACCGCAGTGGGGACAGCACCGAACGAGCCGTGGTTGAGGTGAATGATCTCCGGATCAAGAGGCCAAGCGTCCCGCGCACGCATGCCGGATGTGAGGCGCACCGGGGCGAGAGTAGAGGGCGACTGCGGCATGGGGCCTCGTTTGAGAATTCAGAATACGGACAACTTGTTGCACAACTTTGCCATAAGGTGCCGAAAATCGCGACTGCTACGCATATATTTACCTAAGTCGTAATACAACTCGTGCTGAGAGACATTTACCGGCGAGACTAAATTCATGGGGCGGCGGCGCCTCGCCGACAGGAAGCAGACCAATGGGTGCGATGGAGACAGCGCTGTACGGGCTGCGGGCGTTAATCGCCGATGGGGATTTGAAGCCCGGTGCACGCCTGCCTAGCGAAGGCGAACTGTGCGAGCGTCTCGGTGTGTCCCGTGGTCCGCTGCGCGAGGCGATCCGAACGCTCTCGGCTCTCGGCGTCATAGACACCAGGCACGGCTCCGGCAGCTATGTCTCGGAACTGCACGCGGCCGATCTCATCAGGGGGCTGAGTCTTACCGTCGGCCTGTTGCCGTTGGAATCGATCATCGAACTCTACGAGTTGCGCCGTGCGCTGGAGGCTCATGCCGCAAGCCTTGCCGCGGCCCGTATCGACGACGAGACGATCGTGAGGCTCGATCACCTGCTGACACGCCTCGAAAGTGTGACCGATGATGAAGGCCAGTCTGAGCTAGACAACGAGTTTCACTCTGCGATCGCCCAGGTGGCCGGAAACGACGCGTTGGCCACACTGCTCGATGTGTTGCGCGCGCGTTCTCGCGCCTACCGGATCTTCTCCACCGAAGACGCCGCCGAGATCAAGATCCTCTCTGACGCCGGACACCGGGCGATTTTCCGAGGGCTCGCATCGCGGGATCCGGTGGCGTCGTCCGCAGCTGCGGCGGGTCACGTTGCTCAGACCGAGTTCTGGCTGCGCAAGCATCAGCCGCCTGCAACATCCTGACCTTCTCGCATGCCGCACGCCGTCTGAGTACATTCCTGTGAACGCCATGCAGGAGTTTTGCAACGTTTCCACAGCCGCCCTTTCGTAGGTTGTTCTGATGCCGTATTCCGCTCATAAACCCGGGAGGTTCGACTCGCAAGGTCGGATCGTGCTCGAAAGCGACTCTGAGAAGGTTCCACGGACGACCTCGATTTCCTGCGCGACTACGAGCCCACCGGCCGTGCCGAGGCCGCTGATCCGTTTGTCGGCACATCACTGACTGAAGAAGCACTGACCGAAGAAGCGCGAGCCGAACAGTCCGAAGCAGCGACACGACCAATCGAGGCGGATGCTGCGCCCGAAGCATCCGCGGTTCCCGCACTCGCCGTGGCACCTGAGAAACCGAAGCGCGCACGTCGACCACGCCGCCCGCACACCCCGGGGTCATGCTGGCGGACGCTCGCCATCCTCGGCGGCGCCGACGGGGAGATCCTCGACCGGGTTCCCGGCGAGACGCCGCGCTTCGTGCAGATGTTTTTCGTCCTCGCTGGCACCGCCCTCGTATCGGCGATCTCCATGATCTTCGCCCTGACGACCGGTGTGCAGGCCGCCATCTGGCTGGCCGTCCCGCTGGCGATCGTCTGGGCGCTGGTGATCTTCAACCTCGACCGCTTCCTCACCTCGACGATGGGTTCGACGAAGAACATCTTCAAGCTCATCGGTCTCGCCCTGCCCCGCGTGATTATGGCCATGATCATCGGCTTCGTGGTGGCGGAGCCACTTGTGCTGCAGGTCTTCCACAACGACATCAACCGCGAGGTGGCGGCGACCAATATCGTCCAGGCGCAGTCCGATCAGGAGGCGCTAGAGAGCGGACCTGAGCGTATCGCCCTCGATTCAGCATCCGAAAAAGTTGACACACTCGAGAATCAGGCAGCGACAGGAATCGTCGCCGGCACCGACTCGGCATCCGCGAGCGAATCAGCCGCCCAGTCAACGGTCGATGACTTGACCACCAAGATGTCCGATCAGCAGGGCGTCATTGATCAGGCGCGTGCGCTTTACCAGTGCGAGCTGACCGGGGAGGGCGCGGGAACCGTGCCTGGATGTACCGGAGTGAACGGCGAGGGAGCGAGCTCAGGTGCTGCTCAGGCCCAGCTCGCCCAGGCGCAACAGACGTACGACGCACTCGCCGCACAGCTGCGCGACGCCAATGCCGACCTTGAGAGCGCAGGCATCGCGGCGAAGGAGAACACGTCCAACTCCGAGTCGCAGAACCGCGAAGAGGCCAAGTCAAAGCTGCCAGCTGCGCGTGACAGTTACGATCAAGCGCTCACTGCCTACAACGCTCGTGCTGACTCGGTGGCCCAGGGCAATGCGGGCGCAGTCGGCCTGCTCAGCCAGATCAGTGGGTTGAATCGGCTCTCGGAGAAGGAGCCGACGATCCTCTGGGCGCACTGGCTCATCGCCGCGCTGTTCTTCATGATCGAGTTGTTGCCGGTGCTCGTGAAAGTCCTCACCAGCTACGGTGACCCGTCGCTGTATGAGAAGGCTGCCGCGATCCGCAAGCAGGTGAGCCTTGATCGGGTGACGGCTGAGGGCTTCCGTGACCGTGCGGATATTGTCGCGGCAGGCGGTGTCAGTCGAGCGTGATGTCGACCTGAATCTCGGTCGCGAGGCGCTCAAGGTCGGCGCGTAGTGCGTCAAGGTCGGCGGATGCTGGCACCTCCGCGGTGACAGATGCCTCGAACAGGCGGCCACCGGCCATCGCAGCATCCCTCGTCGTCGTGGTCATATCGTCGATGCTGAGCTGGTGGGTGCGGAGAACGCTGGAGATCTCGCGCACGATGCCGGGTCGATCGTTGCCGAGGATCTGCAGCGACACTGGCTGCGACGCAGATTCGGTTGCTGTGGTCCCCGCATGCACCGCAACCGTCAGACCATCGAGCACCTGAAGCGTCGTTGTGAGTTCGCTCGCGCGGTCTTCTGCCACTGATACCTGCACGACTCCGGCGAAGACCCCGGCGAGTTCGGCAAGCTGGCTGTTCTCCCAGTTGCCGCCGTGGGCGTCGACGACATCGGCGACAGCGGCGACGAGCCCGGGACGGTCGGATCCGACGAGGGTGAGGATCAGAGTGGTCATGGCGCCAGCGTAGTCGCGGGCGGTCAGTCGTTCCAGACCCCGGTCTCCAAGAACTGATCCATGCGGGCACGGTGCGGTGCGAGGTCCCACCCCTGCGCGGCCACCCAGTCGTCGCTGTAGTGCGTTCCTGCGTAGCGCGCGCCGCCGTCGCAGATCAACGTGACCACGCTGCCGCGGCGCCCGTCGGCGACCATTCGGGCGATCAGCTGGAACGCGCCAACCAGGTTCGTGC
>DQHP01000081.1 GCA_003524435.1 Microbacterium sp. | reverse complement strand
TGCCGAGAACGTCAGCGCCGACGGCGCTCACCCATGCGGCGTCGATGCCGAGGGCAGCGGCATGGGTGGCGACGTTCGATTCGGCGCCGCCGATGTGAACCTGCAGCTCTGCCGCCTCGGCGAGTGACTGCGCACGACCAGGCGTGAGCATCACCATCGTCTCGCCCAACGTGATCAGACAAGGGGTGAGCAAGTGCGGTGCATTCGAGTGCGGCAGAGCAGGTGTCATCGCGACGTCACCTTTTTCTTGACGGTGGGGATGTTCTGCGTGGCCGCCAGCACGTGCAGGCGACCAGCATCCTCCGTGTCGGGTCGAACGGATGCGAGTAGCGTAGCAATCACGCCGACCACGGCGATCACCGCAGAGTAGATCACGACGGGCCAGAACGCTCCGCCTGCGGCAGCGACCAGTGCCGTGCAGATCAGCGGTGCGAATCCGCCACCGAGGGTGTTGGAGAACTGGTACCCGATGTTCACACCGGTGGTGCGTGCTTCGGCGTCGAACATCTCGACGAGCATCGTGGAGAGTGTCGCCTGCATCGCGACGCCGAATACGACGAATCCGAGGATCTGGCCGAGCCAGATCAGCCACATGTTCCCCGTAGTGAAGAGCATGAACGTCGGATAAACCATGGCGGCGAACCCGAGGCATCCGATGATGTAGACGGTGCGTCTGCCGATGCGATCCGAGATCGCACCCCACAGCGGCGCGACGAAGATCTGCAGGATTCCGACGATCATGGTGCCAGCGAAGCCCATCCACGCGGGCAGGCCCTGGCCGGAGACCATGAAGCTGAGGCCGTAGGTGAGCACGACGTACCCGGCGATCGACTGGGGAAGCCCGATGAGGATTCCCATGATCGCGTTCTTCGGGTGCCGGAAAACCTCGATCAGCGGGTTGGCTTTCTTGCCCGCAGAGGCAATCTGCAGGTTCTGGGTCTCGATGAACTCGTCGGACTCTTCGAGTTTGTGCCGCAGGACGATGGCGATGATTGCCAGCACCGCGGAGAACACGAATGGGATGCGCCAGCCCCACTCGAGGAACCATGAGCCTTCGCCGAGACCAAGCGCAGCCATGAAGCCGCCGGAGACGACATTCGCGATACCTGCACCGCTGATCAGGAATGCCCCATAGAAGCCCTTCTTGCCGACAGGGGCGTTCTCGACGACCATGGTCGCCGCGCCGCCCATCTCACCGCCGACGAAGAAGCCCTGGAACATGCGGAACACGATGAGGAGTATGGGCGCTGTCGCGCCGATCATGTAGTCCGGCGGGATCAGTCCGATACCCGTTGTGGCGATGCCCATGCCCACAACGGTGATCATGAGCACGGCTTTTCGTCCGACGCGGTCGCCGACGATGCCCCAGACGATGCCGCCGACAGGGCGCAGCAGGAATCCGACTGCGAACGTGGCGAACGAAGACAACTGCGCCATGATCGGGTCGTTCGTCGAGAAGAAGACGGCGGGGAAAACCGCGGCAGACGCGAGACCGTAGAGGTAGTAGTCGTAGTACTCCATCAGCGTGCCGATGGAGCCACCGGCAACGGTGCGTTTTTGTTTGGAAGTGAGTCCGGTGGGGGTGCTCGCTCCGGTCATGAGAGCTTCCTTACTCTTCTTGGATCATGCTCGACGGGTCGTCGAGAGGGGGACGTGGATTTGTGTGCGCTCGGACGGGTGTCGAGAGCGGCGTGAGTAAAGTTAGCGCAGGTTGAACAGAATGTCTACGTCAGATACATTTAGTTCAGAACGGGATCGGGGGTGCAGAGTGGGAGCTGTGGGAATTCAGACGCACGACACATTTGAGAACGCCGCTGAGGTGCTCAAGACGTTCCGGCCAGTGATGCACGCCATTGCTGCAGCCGGCGGTCCGTCGTGCGAAGTCGTGTTGCATAACCTTGATGGTGCTGACGTCGATCTCCGCCACACGATTGCCGCGATCGAGAACGGTCACGTCACGGGACGCGAAGTCGGTGGCCCCTCGACGAGCCTCGGACTGAGCGTGTTGCAGAACCGGCAAGAGGATCACGACGCGTTCGGCTACCGCGGATTCACTGATGACGGGCGTGAGCTGCGCTGCGCAAGCGTCTACTTCCGCAATCCTGCGGGTGACATCATCGCCGCGCTCTGCATCAACGTCGACCTCAGCGCCGTCCAACAGGCACGAACCCTGCTCGAAGCGCTGTTGCCAACGCAGAAGCCCGCCGCGAAAGAATCCCCGGACGAGTACTTCGGCCGTGATCTTGTCGCGGTGATGGACAGCATGATCAGCGAAGCGATTCGCGAGGTGGGGCGGCCCGCCTCGCAGATGACGCGCGACGAGAAGATCGCTGTGTTGGAGCGGCTCGATGAGCGCGGTGCCACGCAGATGCGCAAATCAGTGGAGACGATTGCCGTACGCCTGGGCATTTCTCGTGTGACCGCGTACTCGTATCTGGACGAAGCGCGCCGCGCCGCGCAGTGAGCTCGCACTCGCCTCGGCAGCTCTGGCTTCGCGCTGCTGAAGTTCGCACGCGCTGCTGAAATATCAGCCGCGTCAGCGAACAACAGCAGCGCGAACGTGTTTAGGAGCTCAGGTCATCGCGCCGTCGACGAATGTCGGCGTCCGGGTATAGCGTTACCGCGTGATCGACGCCTCCACTTCTCGCGCAGCATCCGCTCAGACTCCCGAGCGCAGCCCGTGGCCGGCACTCTGGGCGCTGGTGATCGGGTTCTTTATGATCCTGGTCGACACGACGATCGTCGGTGTCGCGAACCCGGCGATCAAAGAGGCGCTCGATCCTGATTCGAACAACCTCGACCGCGTCGTCTGGGTCACCAGTGCCTATCTGTTGGCTTATGCCGTGCCGCTGCTGGTCACGGGCCGGCTCGGTGACCGCTTCGGCCCGAAGAACATCTACCTCATCGGCCTCACGATCTTCACCCTCTCCTCTCTCTGGTGTGGTCTGTCTACGACGCTGGACGGCCTCATCTGGGCCCGCGCGGCGCAGGGAATCGGCGCGGCACTGCTGACGCCGCAGACAATGGCGGTGATCACTCGCACCTTTCCCCCCGAGCGCAGAGGGGCGGCGATGGGGCTGTGGGGCGGAGCATCCGGCGTCGCCATGCTGGTCGGCCCGCTCGCTGGCGGATTCCTCGTTGACGGACTCGGCTGGGAGTGGATCTTCTTCATCAACCTACCCGTCGGCATCGTCGGATTCGTGCTGGCGTGGATGCTGGTGCCGAAACTTGAGACGCACACGCACCGCTTCGACGTTCCCGGTGTTTTTCTCAGTGCGATCGCACTGTTCCTCATCGTCTTCGGTCTGCAAGAGGCAGAAGCCCATGACTGGGGTGTGATCTGGGGGCCGATCTCGGTCTGGAGTCTGATCATTGCTGGCGTCATCGTGTTGGGGCTGTTCCTCTGGTATCAGTCGCGCACGAAAAATGAGCCACTCGTGCCGATGGAACTCTTCCGCAATCGCAACTTCGCCTGGTCGAACATCACGATCCTCACAGTGGGATTCACTGTGACGGCACAGGGACTGCCGCTGATGTTCTTCCTGCAGCTGGCGCGGGGGCTTAGCCCGACTGAATCCGCGCTGATTCTGATTCCGATGGCGCTCGCCGCGGGGATCGTCTCGCCGTTCGCCGGGCAGTTGCTTGATCGGATTGATCCGCGGCTCATGCTCGTGCCGGGGCTGCTGTTGGTGTCGCTTTCGCTGTTCTTGTTTGCCGCCATGATGAACACTTCCACCCCGGTCGGGTGGCTGTTGATTCCGTCGGCGATCTTGGGCCTCGGTAACGCGGGGATGTGGGGGCCGTTGGCGACGACGGCTACGCGCGATCTGCCGATGAATCAGGCGGGGGCCGGTGCAGGAATCTATAACACGATGCGCACGATAGGTTCCGTGCTCGGCTCTGCGGCGATTGCCGCGTTCATGCAGAGCAGGCTGGTGGCCAACCTTCCGGGTATGGAAGATGCTGCGGGCGGCTTTGGCGAAGGCCAGATGCCGGATGCTGTCGCCGCACCTTTCGCGGATGCCATGGCTCAGACGATGATGCTGCCCGCGGCGTTCATCCTGCTGGGCGTGGCCGCGGTGCTGTTCCTGCGGCGGCCGAAGCACCTGGGCGCGCGGGGGAAGTAGCGGACGATCAGCCAGGCTGCTTCGCGCTGCTGGAGGCTGCTTCGCGCTGCTGAATGCCGCTTCGCGCTGCTGAATCTCGCCCACGCTGTCGAAGTATCAGCCGCGCGAGCAAATAGCGGCAGCGCGAACCCCGCGGGTGCTTGTGCGCGGCCGCTGAGACGTGACAGTTTGCGCGCACCGAAGCCGCCGTGATGGGCTATGGCGATGACGATCGCACTCACTCGCCCGACGCTCGACCTCTTTGATTCTTGGGCTGCGGCCGTCACCGAGTTCGGCGGAGTGCATGTTGATGGCGCAGGGCTCGCGCTCGGAGCATCCGCTGATCGCGAGACGTGCGTAGCGCTGATTGCGAAGGCCGAGGCTCAGGCCGACACTACGCAAACTCCGCCAACCGGGTTCGTGCACAATGACCTGTACTGGCTGGCAGACGACGGCGAGATCGTGGGATTTGTGTCGCTGCGGCACGAGCTGAACGACTTCCTCCGCAAGGTCGGCGGACACATCGGATACTCGGTGCGGCCTTCGCGTCGCCGCCAGGGGTATGCCACGGCGGGGCTTGCACTCGCGCTCGATCGCTCTCGCGAGCTAGGACTTGAACGCGTGATGCTCACCTGCGATGACGACAACCCGGGTTCGTTCCGCACAATCGAGGGTGCCGGTGGCGTGCTCGAAGATGTCACTGACCGCTCAGAGCATGGTCACCCGTTGCTGCGCCGCTACTGGATCGAGCTTTAGGAAGCATCCGACCCGCGCGCTCGGTAGCCGCGCGGTTCACGCTGTCCGAATCGGCAGACGCTACAGAAACTTGTGCAGCGTCTGCCAGGAACAGCAGCGCGAAGCGGTCCACCCGGCGCCCGGCGGCGCGCGGCGTGTCCGGACTACCGG
>DQHP01000140.1 GCA_003524435.1 Microbacterium sp. | reverse complement strand
AAGGCTCTCCGGCGCAAGCGCGCGATGCGCAGCCTCGACGTCCACGGGCACGACGGCGGCGATCTCCGCGAGCTCATCGCGCGTACCATCGCCCTCGGCGATCAGGCGGCGGTAGATCTCTTTCGTCTCCGGGACGGTGATGCTTTCTAAATCGATGACCGGTTGCGTGTCGCGCTCACTCTGGGGCCAGAAGGGCACCGTGATGCCGCTGAGCCCCGGTGCGCGAACTTCGATCCAATCGTTCGAGCCATCGACAATGTTGAGCTCGATGACCGGCCCTTCAGCCTTCGTCGGTGGCAGTGCTTCGGTGGGCTCAGTCGTGGTGTAACGGCACAGCGACCAGGTTCCTGCCTCAACATAATCGACACTCGAATCAGTGAGTTCGGCGAGGTAGCGAGCGATCACCGGTCCGCGGTGCGAGAAGGCTGCGACACGCACCGGCTGTTCGTCGAACATCGCCTCGAGGTCAGCGTCGTCGAGCCCATCAATCTCGAGCGCTTCGTCTTCGAGTCCATCGGCGGAGCTGTCATCGTCTGCGTCCCACAATTCCGCAATGGCTTCAGCTTCCGCCTCGGATTCGAATCCGTCGTCGATGTCATCGCCGCCGACGTTGGGCCACAGCGTCATTCCTGCTGTGTCGAACGCGTCTTGCAGTTCCTGCACCATCAATGTCGTCTCGATGGTGCCCTGAGCAGACAGCGTGAGCACAGTGGCGTCATCGGTCATCGCAATCAGGACGACCGCATCCTGCCCCTCGCTCCATGGCGCGCTGGCATCACGGATAGCGGAGACGACACGGAACTTACTCAGCAGTTCGTTCGTTGCCGGGCGAACGTCACCGCCGTCTACACGATCGACGGAGGCGTAGGAAACTTGGACGGAGAAACTCTTGTCAGACACGCTCCGACACTATCCGCGCACACTGAACATTCACTGCGCCAGCCCGCTGCGCGGTCATCTCATCGGCGGCGTCTACGGCGTCCGATACACGTCAACGATCGTCGGGGCATCCTCAGACCGGTGCAGCACAGTAATCTCGTCGCCGGCCTGCACACGCCCTGTCTTGATCACTCGTAAATAGGGGCCAAGACGACCAGCCGCAGCGAAGCGCTTGACCCAGCCGCGCTCATTGTCGCCGCCCACCCACCGAGCAAACGTCTGACACGGCGAGCGCGGCATGGTGACCTCGACGACCACCGTCGATCCGATCCGCCACTGCTCCCCCACCCTGGCGGCGTTCACGTCGATCCCTTCGACACGCAAGTTCTCGCCAAACCAACCCGGCGGCAACGCGCGGCCCAGTTCGCGCGCCCAGTACTCGGCATCCTCCTGCGAATATGCGTACACCGCTTTGTCTAAACCGCCGTGATGCTTCCGATCTGCCTGCACATCGGCGTAGACCCCGTACGCGCCTACGCGCACCGGACCCGAAACAGAGCGCTTGTCAATCGCCGTCGTGCCGATGGTTCCGGCATCCGGACGTAGTTGATGCACCGCGCAGACCGCGACCACGCGCGCAGCGCTCATCAGCCCGACATCCCCTCGATATAGCTGATGAAAGCCGGATCGCCCATCATCGGCACTGTGATGCACACGCCAACGACGAGCATGGTTACCGCTGCGCCGACAATCGGCAGCCACCAGGTGAGCTTGCCTTTGCGCAGCCGCCGCACCGACAACCACGCGGTGATGACCCACCCGATCACAAGCAGCACGGCGGCGATCATGCCCCAGAGCTTGCCCTGTTCGAAGTTCGTAAACTCCCCCGGCACCCCGAGCATGTTCATACTCTCGTTCATCACTGTGGGCAGATCAAGATATGACATACCCGCCGTGACCACATTGACGAGCCCGTAGGCGAGCAGCGCAATCGTGACGATGCGGTCCCAGCGGCGCGGCTTCGCAGGAGCAGCATCCGGCGCAGCGACCTGCACCGGCTCGGCAGGCGTGTTGATTACCGCATCCAGAGGCGGCAGGCCCGCCAGCCTGCGCTGCTCTTCCGGAGTCGCAAATTCGCCGTACTGCGGCCGCTGATCGATCATCCCGCAATGCTAACCGCCGCGGCTTTGAAGATCGCCCACACACGATGGCGGCCCCAGAGAAGTGGGGACTCCTCAGGGGCCGCGGACATTGAGCGCTGGGATGCTCAATGCCGAAAATGAATAAGCGCTGGGGACGCTTTCTTCACCTGTAGCGCCGTGATACGGACGCTTACACGCCCCAGGCTAGACGACTGTCCAGATTTTTGCGAGCGCCCTATCCGTGTGCATCTAATTTGCGGTAGAGCTCGTGTTGCGCCCACCGAGTGCACGACTATCTTTATTGCCTGCAGCATCCTGTCTCAGCTCTTTCGGAAGCGAGAAGATGAGATCTTCCTCTGCAGTGCGCACTTCTTCGACATCGCCATAGCCCGCGGCACTCAGCGTCTCGAGCACTTCACGCACGAGAACCTCTGGCACAGAAGCTCCACTCGTCACGCCCACAGTGGCCACACCATCGAGCCATTCCTGCTTGATCTCTTCGGCATAATCCACGCGATACGCGGCCTTTGCCCCGTATTCCAGAGCAACCTCGACGAGACGGACGCTGTTTGACGAGTTCGCGGAACCCACAACAATCACCAGATCCGCATCGACAGCGACCTTCTTGATGGCCACCTGACGGTTCTGCGTCGCGTAGCAGATGTCATCCGAGGGCGGCGCCTGCAGTTCGGGGAAGCGCAGACGCAACCGGTTGACAGTCTCCATCGTCTCGTCGACAGAGAGCGTCGTCTGCGACAGCCAGACGACCCGCGAGGGATCTTTGACCTCTACTGTGTCGGCCTCTTCAGGAGAGTTGACGATCGTCACACGCTCAGGTGCGTGCCCTGCCGTACCCTCGACCTCTTCATGCCCTTCGTGGCCGATGAGCAGGATCTCGAAATCGTCACGAGCAAATCGCACGGCTTCGCGATGCACCTTCGTCACCAGCGGGCAGGTCGCGTCGATGGCGTGCAGGCCTCGATCGGATGCTGCGTTTACCACAGCCGGCGAGACACCATGCGCGCTGAACACGACGTTGGCGCCTTCGGGAACCTCGTCGACCTCTTCGACGAAGATCGCGCCCTTCTCTTCGAGTTCGGTCACGACATGGATATTGTGCACGATCTGCTTGCGCACATAGACCGGTGCACCGTAGCGCTCCAGTGCCTTCTCGACGGCAACAACGGCGCGGTCGACGCCCGCGCAGTACCCGCGAGGCGCAGCCAGCAAAATGCGCTTGTGTCCGTCGACCGGGATATCCTGAAGCCGCTTCGCCCTGGAACGGGGGATGCGAGGAATGGGAAGGTGTACGGTCGCCTGGCTCACCCTTCAAGACTACCGTTGAACAGCGATGAAAGGCCTGGATGCACGTTCAGGCGCACAGCACGGAAGGGGCCTGATGACCGTCTTTGAAGCATCCTCCACGAAAGGCGAGATTCCGCCCGCGGATGCCGTCGCTCCACGCGACTCGACAGCGGATGCTCCCACCTCCGTCGCCCGCCTCAACGGCACCATCCGCGACTTCATCGCCCGGTGGAACGTCGTCTGGGTGGAAGGCGAGATCACATCGTGGAACGTACGCGGCGGAAACGTCTTCGGCCGGCTAAAGGACACGAAGTCAGACGCACAGATTTCGATTCGCATCTGGTCAAGTGTGCGCGGGCGGATCCCCGCTGACCTGGCGATCGGCGACCACGTCGTTACCGCGGTCAAGGCAGACTATTTCGTCAAGGCGGGCGATTTCAGCTTCACGGTGTCGTCTATGAAGCACATGGGCCTCGGCGACCAGCTCGAACGTCTCGAGAAGTTGCGTGCGCAATTGCGCCAAGAGGGGCTCTTTGACCCAAGCCGAAAAAGGCCGCTCCCCTTCCTCCCTCACGTGATCGGCCTCATCACCGGCGAGAAATCGGATGCAGAGAAAGATGTGCACCGCAACGCAGAGTTGCGCTGGCCGCAGGTGCGCTTTCGCACCGAGCACGTCGCTGTCCAGGGCGAACGCTGCGTGCCGGAAACCCTCGCTGCACTCGCGGCACTGGATGCTGATCCCGACGTCGATGTGATCATCATCGCCCGCGGTGGCGGCGATCCGCAGACTCTGCTGGGATTCAGCGATGAACGCCTCGTGCGGGCGGTGGCCGCGGCATCCACCCCCGTCGTCTCGGCAATCGGGCATGAGAATGACCATCCGCTGCTGGACGATGTCGCCGACCTTCGCGCGTCGACGCCGACGGATGCCGCAAAACGCGTCGTCCCCGATGTCGGAGAGCAGCGGGCACTGATCGGACAGTTGCGCGCCCGTGCCACATCGCGACTTACTCAGCGCATCTCGCATGACATCGCGCAACTCGAGCAGTTGCGCACGCGGCCCGTCCTGCGCTCCCCCGACCCGATCATCGCCGATCGCGCGCAGGAACTGTGGCTGCTCGTATCGCAAGGACGCGAAACAGTCACCCGCCAAATCGACGTCGCAGGCCGAAAAACTGGTGAGCTGCGCGCGTCGCTGCGCGCCCTCTCACCCGCAGCGACCCTGGCGCGTGGCTATGCGATCGCACACCGTGATGGCGGCGTCATCCTGCGCGATGCCGCTGACGCTCCCGCTGGCACAGCCATCACAATCACCGTTGACCGCGGCTCAGTCGCGGCGCGCTCCGAAGGCGAGATCGCTGAGGCGGCTCCTGGTGACTGAAGCGGAGGCTCGCACACGTCACCGTCGGAGGCTCGCGCACGCCGTAGGATGGAAGGCGTGACTGCGCAGAACGACTCCCCCGTCGAAACTCTGTCATTCGAAGCCGCCCGCGATGAACTCGTAAAAGTCGTGGCTGAGCTCGAACAGGGTTCCCCGACGCTTGAGCACTCGCTCGCGCTCTGGGAACGCGGCGAAGCCCTCGCGGCCCGCTGCGAGGAATGGCTGTTGGGCGCGAAGCGCCGACTCGAAGCGGCCCGTGCCGCAGCATCCGATGAGGACGATTCGTGAGCAAGAATGCTCCCATCGTCGCTGAACTCGGCCGCGCTGAGACGCCCGAAGAAACCGCTGCCCGAAAGGCGGAATTCAGCAAGAATTACCGGGCCAGCCAGAACTTTCGCAACCTCATCGCCGCGCTGATCGTCACCGTGGCAGTCGTCGCCATCGTTATCTTCGCTGTGCCGCGCGGCCAGCGTGTGCCTGAACCTGAGATCGATATGGCCGGCATCGCTCAGCAGGTCGAATCGAGTATGGATCGCCCTGTGCTTGTTCCTGAACTCAGCGATTTCTGGCGTGTGAACGATGCACAACTCGAAGGCGGCGCGACCACAGTGTGGAAGATCACACTCGCCCCTGCCGCCGACGATGAGCGCGGCTTCCTCAAGATCGCTCAGGCTTTCGACACTGACTCGACCTGGGCGCCGCCGGTGCTGAACGGCTTTGCAGCGACCGACACTGTGAGCATCGACGGCATCGTCTGGGACGTCTACGATCTCCCCGCCAGCACCGACAACAATGTCACGTACGCGGTAGGCACCCAAACAGGTGACGACTACGTGCTGCTGTACGGCGCTCGGTCGGCCGATTCGACGGCGAAGTTCGCCGAATCTCTCACCCCACAATTGGAAGAGATTGAAGAGGCGAAATGAGCGTTCTCACCCCGACCGCAGCCTGGCAAGAGATGCTGGATGGCAATCGCCGGTTCGTTGCGGGTCAGCCGCGCCATCCGAATCAGGATGTGGGGCGACGCCACGATCTGGCACACCAGCAGAACCCCACCGCGACCCTGTTCGGATGCTCCGACTCGCGCCTTGCCGCCGAGATCATCTTCGACCTCGGCCTGGGCGATCTCTTCGTAGTCCGCAATGCCGGTCAGGTTATCGGCGAATCGATCGTGGCAAGCCTGGAATATGCCGTCGGCATCCTCGAGGTTCCGCTGATTGTGGTCCTCGCACACGACGAGTGCGGAGCCGTAGCTGCGGCAATTGATGGCACTGCCATCGATGCGACTCCCCTGCCCCCAGCGATCTGGAAGCTCATCGCGCCGATCATTCCCGCGGCTCGCAAGGTGCTCACTGAGAGCGGCGGAAGCTCTCCAGCCGACATCGATGCCGAACTGGTCGGCCGAGAGCATCTGCGCAACACTGTTGCCAGCTTGCTGCAGTCGTCCGAAATGATCAGCACCGCAGTCGCCGAGGGTCGCCTGGGCATCGTCGGCGCGAACTACCGTCTTGCCGAGGGCACAGCCGTGCCCGTCATCACCGTTGGAATCGACTCGGGGCTCGAAGTCCCCGAAACTCAGGAGGGATCGAAGTGACTGATACCGAGTACCGCATCGAGCACGACACGATGGGCGAAGTTCGCGTACCCGTGAACGCGCTCTATGGGGCACAGACCCAGCGCGCCGTGGAGAACTTCCCGATCTCGGGTTCAGGACTGGAATCGACGCAGATCGCCGCCCTCGCCCGAATCAAGAAGGCCGCAGCTCTCGCCAACAAGGAGCTCGGCACGCTCGACGGCGCTATTGCCGACGCGATCGCCGCTGCTGCTGACCAGGTCGCCTCGGGCGCACACGATGGTGAGTTCCCGGTTGACACCTACCAGACCGGCTCTGGCACCTCGTCGAACATGAACATGAACGAGGTGCTGGCGACTCTGGCGACCAGCATCCTCGGCTCTGCTGTGCACCCGAACGACCACGTCAACGCGTCGCAGTCGTCGAATGACGTCTTCCCGACGTCGGTTCACATCGCGGTCACGCAGGCGCTCATCGACACGCTCATCCCCTCGCTCGACCACCTCGCCGTGGCTCTTGAGGCAAAGCAGGAGCTGTGGAAGAACGCCGTGAAGGCAGGCCGTACACATCTCATGGATGCGACGCCGGTCACCCTCGGCCAGGAATTCGGCGGCTACGCCCGGCAGGTCCGTCTGGGCATTGAGCGCGTGCAGTCGGCGCTCCCCCGCGTCGCTGAGGTGCCGCTCGGCGGCACCGCGGTCGGCACCGGAATCAACACGCCGCTCGGCTTCCCGCAGAAGGTCATCGCGCTGCTCGCCGAAGAGACCGAACTGCCGATCACTGAAGCGAAAGACCACTTCGAAGCTCAGGCGAACCGTGACGGTCTGGTCGAAGCATCCGGCGCTCTTCGCACAATCGCCGTCTCGCTGACGAAGATCAACAACGACCTGCGCTGGATGGGCTCTGGCCCCAACACGGGGCTTGGCGAACTGCACATCCCTGACCTGCAGCCCGGCTCCTCGATCATGCCCGGCAAGGTCAACCCGGTCGTGCCCGAGGCCGTGCTGATGGTTTGTGCACGCGTCATCGGCAACGATGCGACCGTGGCGTGGGCCGGAGCATCCGGTTCGTTCGAGCTGAACGTTGCCATCCCCGTGATGGGCACGGCGCTGCTTGAGTCGATTCGTCTTCTCTCAAACGCTGTGCGCGTCCTCGCAGACCGGACCGTCGACGGCCTGGAGGCCAACCTCGAGCGGGCCGCGGCACTCGCCGGCATGAGCCCGTCGACAGTCACCCCGTTGAACAAGATCATCGGTTATGAGGCTGGTTCGAAGATTGCCAAGCACGCCGTTGCGAAGGGCATCACCGTCCGTGATGCCGTGATCGACCTCGGCTACGTCGAGCGTGGTGAAATCACCCTCGAGCAGCTGGACGAGAAGCTCGATCTGCTGAGCATGACGCACGCCGGCTGACACCTGCGCTGCGGCCGCCGACCACATCGGGGGTCGTTTACACGAATGTCGGACGATTCTTCGGAATGGGTCCGACATTCGTCGTTTCGGCCCCCAACCTGTCGGCCCGTAAGCCGTTCAGTTGGGGAGCACTCGGAACCGCACGAGCACCGCTCGAGTGTCATCGTCGACAGTAAAGTTCGCATCCCCCATCTCGCCGCGGAACTCCGAACTGTGCCAGAACTCCTCATGACCGGCTCGCCAGGCGGCAACAGTCGTGTAACCCTCACCCTCTGCGATGGCGTGCTCGAGATCAACGTCTGCCAGGCGCACGATACGCACCTCGGTGATCTCTTCTACGCACACCGGCTCGCCCGCAGAATCGATGACTATCCCACGGTCGCCTACCGCTGGCAGCGGCTCACCCTCGAGCTCGTATCCGGCGACGAGTGAGGTCGTCGACGTCTTCTCGCCGCTGATGATCGCTCCGACGAGTTGGTCACGAAGCGACCCGGGGAACGCGTACTCAGACACGGGTAAGTCAGTTGCTTCAGGCATCCGCTCATCCTAACGACTACTGCGGGACGGTCACTCGAAGGCTATCTTCGCGACACTCTGGCGGCCGATTATATAAATATCGGCCGGTTCACCAGAACATGGTCCGAGATCCGTGTAATCGACCCATCTGTCTTGCACGACTCGTTCTGCACAGGATGCCGCGGCGACGAGTTATCCACGGAACGTGGGTTTGCGGCAGCCGATGAGCGGATGCTTCCGCCAGGGTGGGCTCATGCTCGACCCAGCCATCCTCATCACACGCTTCGGCGGAATCGTCCGCGGAGTCCAACTTCAGCAGTTCGGCATCACGCGGCATTGCCTCGCATCTGCGGTCGATGCCGGCGAGATCCAACGCGTACGCCCCGGCATTTTCGCCTCCTTCGACGCACACCCCTCCGAACTAGCCGCAGTGCGGCACGGAGGGGCCCTCACCTGCTCGGCCGCGCTGCGCCGACACGGAGTCTGGTCTCTGTCCGCTGAAGGCAACCCCCACGTGTGGGTCGGTCGACGCGGCCGCGTCCATCCCCATCTTGGCTGCACGTGTGTCAGTCACTTCTTCCGCGGAAAGCCTCCGTTGGGAGTCGTGGGGGTCGAAGAAGCGATCGTCCATTTGCATCGCTGCGAAGGCGAAGAGGCGTTCTTCGCCTCATTTGAATCGGCGTGGCAACTTGGGCTGCTGTCCGCTCCTGCTCGCGCACGGATACGGGCTGCCTTACCAGCATCCGCTCGCTGGCTCGTCGATCTTGCACGACGAGATGCCGAAAGCGGTTTGGAATCCCTTATGCGCCTCCGGCTGCATTTGATCGGCCTCACCTTGGACTGTCAGGTCGAAATTCCGACCGTAGGGCGCGTCGATTTCCTCATCGACGGGCGCCTGATCATCGAAGTTGACGGCAAAGGGAACCACGAAAGCCCGAGTATGCGCCACAAAGACCTCACACGGGATGCCGCGGCATCCGCTCTTGGATACCAGACGCTGCGCTTCGACTACGCGCAGATCATGTACGACTGGGCGGCCGTGCAAAAGGCGATCGTCACCGTGCTCGCGCGCCTCCGCGACCACGCATGAGCGACACTTTGGGGGTCGAAACGACGGATGTCGGACGATCTTCCCCGATCGGTCCGACATCCGTGCAATCGGCCACCGAGGTGTCAGGGACCGCCCCAAAACCGCCGGGGCCAGGCCGACGCCCAGCCCTAGCTGAGTTCCCCACCCTCCAGCAGTTCCGTCACCAGTGCGGCGATGGCCGAGCGTTCCGAGCGCATCAGCGTCACATGGGCGAACAGGTCGTGACCCTTGAGCGTCTCGATCACCGAAGCGATGCCGTCGTGGCGTCCGACACGCAGGTTGTCGCGCTGTCCGACGTCATGTGTGAGGACGACCCGCGAGTTCTGCCCCATTCGACTCAGCACCGTCAGCAGAACGTTGCGCTCCAGCGATTGCGCCTCATCAACGATCACGAAGGCGTCGTGAAGCGAGCGTCCGCGGATGTGCGTAAGCGGAAGAACTTCGAGGATGCCGCGCTCCATGACCTCTTCCACGACATTGCCCGAGACGACCGAGCCAAGCGTGTCAAAGACTGCCTGACCCCACGGCCCCATCTTCTCGTTCTGGTCGCCCGGGAGGTAGCCGAGCTCCTGCCCACCGACAGCGAACAGCGGCCGGAAAACGATGATCTTCTTCTGCTGCTGCCGCTCCAACACCGCCTCAAGCCCCGCGCACAGCGCGAGCGCCGATTTACCAGTACCTGCGCGTCCACCCAACGACACGATCCCCACGTCAGGATCAGTCAGCAGGTCGATCGCGATGCGCTGCTCTGCTGAGCGACCGTGCATCCCGAACAGGTCACGATCGCCGCGCACCAGTTTGTATTCACCGTCACCAGTCATGCGCCCGAGGGCCGATCCGCGTTCGGAGTGGATGATCAGCCCGGTGTTGACCGGCAAGCCCCTGGCATCTTCGCTCAGGCCGACCTCACTCTCGTAGAGGTCGCTGATGTCGTCACCGGCCAGGTTCAGAGTGGCAATACCGGTCCAGCCCGAATCCACCGCCTGCTCTGCGAGATACTCTTCAGCCTGCAGGCCGAGGGACGCGGCCTTCACGCGCATCGGCAGATCCTTCGACACGATCGTGACAGCCTGTCCGTCATCGGCGAGGTGCATGGCCACCGAGAGAATCCGGCTGTCGTTATCGCCGAGACGAATTCCGCTGGGAAGCACCGAGCCATCAGTATTATTCAGCTCCACACGCAGCGTGCCACCCTCGCCGATCGGCACAGGAAAATCGAGGCGCCCGTGTTCGACACGCAGTGCATCGAGATGCCGCAGTGCCTGCCGCGCGAAGTAACCGATCTCAGGATCGTGCCGCTTGCCCTCCAGCTCCGTGATCACAACAACAGGAAGAACGATCGAGTGCTCAGCAAAGCGGAAGAACGCCTGCGGATCACTCAGCAGCACCGAAGTGTCAAGCACGTAGGTGCGGAGGTCCTGATCTGGTTTCCCGGAGGAAGCCTTTCGCGAGACCTGACGGGTGGACTGCTGTGCTGTACGTGTGGTCACGACCCACTCCCGACCCGGGATCTTTCCCGGCTATGCCTCGAGTCGACCAGGGCCACGAGTCGCGATCCAGAAGGCCGACTCGACCGGGCACCGTGCCCGATGACTTGAACGTACGACGCTCGGCACCGATGGCGGGCAAGACACGCCATCGAGGCGGGTTAACCTCTGATGAACGTTCGACGAACTCGCTCCGCCACTCAGATGCCGAGCGTGCCGATCGCGTCGTCCAGCATCCGGAGCGTCTCTGCAGTGGTTCCCGCATGCGCGGCAACGCGCACGGTCGCACCGCGCATCGTCGCGACGACTCCGGCGTTAGTGAGAGCCGCAGCCATCGCTGCGGGAGTCTCGGGAGCCAACGCCACGATTCCCGCACGCTGGCTCGGCTCGCGGGGAGTCACCACCGAAATCCCATGACGATCGGCGATGTCAAAAATCGTGTCGATATGCCCGCTGATGGCCTCTTGGATCGCCGCAACGCCGGCGTCACGCACGTCCCGCAGCCCCACGGCGAGGCGTGCGACCGCAAGCTGATCAGGGTTGTTGACCGCATAGGCACGAGCGGATGCCGAGGGCGCAGGCACCTCGTCGACAGGTAGTCCCCCGTCCACACCAGCGAAGCCGGAAAGGACGGGCGCGATGCGCTCCCGTGCCAGCGCCGAGAACGAAGTGAAACCCGTTCCCCGTGCTGCCCGCAACCATTTGTACCCGTGCCCTGCCACGACATCGGCCGCTGCAAAGTCGTCATCGACGACACCGAACGACTGCACCGCATCGACAATCAAGAGGCGGTCCGGCCCGATCACCTCTCGCAGCGCTGCCAAATCGGCGCGATAGCCGGTACGAAAGTCAACGTGGCTGACGGCGACCGCAGTCACGTCATCGTCGAGGGCGTCTGCGACAGCATCCGGCGTCACAAAAGTCTGTTCTGGCTCGATCCACCGAGCTGAAAGCTCACCCGCAGAGGCGTGCGCTGCGCGCTCCAGCGTCACGGTGATGCTCGGGAACTCTGCGGAAGAAGCAATCACGGTGCCCTTGAGCCCATAGAAAGCATGCATGAGGCCGTAGGTCGCTGACGGCTGCAACGTCACGTTGTCAGCGTGGGAGCCGAGTAGTTCCGCCGCGATTTCACGCGCTTCTGCGAATCTTTCACCCACCAGTGCGAGGGCTGACGGCCGGCCGCTACCCAACAGATCAGCATCAGCGAAAACCTCAGCCCGGATGCTCGGAGAGATCGGCCCGAAAGCAGCCCAGTTCAGGTAACCGGGGTCGCCCTCGAAGGTGCCGAGGTAGTCATCGAATGTACTCACCTTGCGATTGTCCCATGCATCTGCATAAGACCGAAGCCCATGTGCTCGCCAGGCACTTCGCCTGACTCAGCGACCGGCAGACGGCAGCAACTTCAGCGCCCGAATCGACGGTCGCGGTCGGCGAAATCTCGTATCGCGCGGAGGAAGTCAACCTGTCGCAGGTCGGGTCCCAACGCTTCAACGAAATAGAACTCGCTGTGCGCGCTCTGCCACAGCAGAAAGTCGCTGAGGCGCTGCTCGCCGCTGGTGCGGATCACCAGGTCCGGGTCAGGCTGGCCGCCGGTGTAGAGATGTTCACCGATCATCTCGGGTGTGAGGTGGGCGGCCAGATCGTCCATCGTGCCGCCGGAAGCACCGTGCTCGGCGATAATCGATCGCACGGCGTCAACGATCTCATTGCGTCCGCCGTAGCCGACGGCAAGGTTCACGTGCAGGCCGGTGTTCCCTTTCGTGCGCTCCTCGGCATCATGCAGCACCCGGGCAAGTTCGTCGGGAAGGATGTCAGAGCGACCAACGTGTTTGACCCGCCACTCCGGCTCCAAAGAAAGTGCCTCTGCAAGTTCAGCGATGATCTCAATAAGGTCAGCGATCTCGCGCGAATCCCGCTTTCGCAGGTTGTCGCTGGAGAGCAGGTAGAGCGACACGACCTGCACACCGGTGTCATCACACCAGCCCAGAAACTCGCGCATCTTTGCGGCACCGGCCCGGTGTCCGTCCGCAGGAGATTCCAACCCCAATTGGCGAGCCCACCGGCGGTTTCCGTCAATCATCATCGCGACATGATGCGGCACCGATGCCGAATCGAGCTGTCGCCGAAGCCGCTTACTGTACAGCCGGTACAGCAATCCTCGACCTTCGCTCACGCGTACATTCACGTGCCTACGCTATCGCGCCCGAGGCAGTTTTCCACTGTCTGCCGGCTGTGCATTCGCGGTACGTACGCGCGTCGGCATAGGCGGCGGCTTAGAGTGAGCAGGTGAGCACTCCTGACGCCAACGCCACGCCGGTACCCGAACTTCCACTGCTTGAAGCAGCGACGGACGATGCCGCCGGCGAGATCAAACCGACCTGGCGCGGCTGGCTGCACGCGGGGATTTTTCCGGTGGCGATCGTGGCGGGGATTGTGCTGATCGTTCTGGCCGAAGGCACGCCGGCGAAGTGGGCCGCGGCAGTGTTTATGGCTAGCTCGCTACTACTGTTCGGCAACTCTGCGCTGTACCACCGCATCAATTGGTCGCCGAAGACCAAGCTCATCCTGAAGCGCATCGATCATGCCAATATCGTGTTGCTCATTTCGGGAACCTACACTCCCCTCGCCGTCAACGCGTTGCCACCCGAAAAGGGCACTCTGCTCCTCATCCTGGTGTGGAGCGGTGCGGTCGTGGGCATTCTTTTCCGGGTGTTTTGGGTCAACGCTCCGCGCTGGCTCTACGTCGCGCTTTATCTCGCGCTCGGCTGGGCAGCGATCATGTACATGGCCGATCTCTTCAACGCGAATGTCGCCATGATGGTGCTGGTCTGCGTCGGCGGGCTGCTCTACACCGGCGGTGCGGTCGTCTACGCGATGAAGAAACCGAATCCGTGGCCAGGCCACTTTGGGTTCCACGAGATTTTTCACCTCTGCACTGTGCTGGCGTTCCTGTGCCATTGGACCGCGTGCCTGCTGGTCTCGATCGCTCCGCTGGCGCCTTCTCTCGGTCTTCCCGGCTGAGAACACACTGTTAGCAACGCTGCGTAACACAATGTGAGCCGCAGTGTACTCGCCGGTTAGGTTCGGAAGACCCACCCACGCTCCTACGGAGGATCTTCCATGCGTCGCTCGCCCCGACTCGCTGCCGCCTCGGCCACTGCTCTTTCACTCGTGCTCGTGACAGCTGGGTGCGCGGGCGCAAGCGGCGCCGCTGAAAGCGCGGATGATTCGACGATCACCATCGGATTCAACCCCGGACCGTATTTCGAGATGTTCCAGGAGGGCATCCTGCCGATCCTCGAGGAGGACGGATACACGGTGCAGACCAAGGACTTCACCGATGGCGTGATCGTCAATGTCGCAGTACGCGACGGCGAAATCGACGCAAACATCATGCAGCACTCGGTATACATGGATTCCGTCAACGAGCAAGAAGGCCTCAGCAATGTCGCCCTCGTTCAGGTCCCTGGTCCCCCGATGGCGCTGTTCGGTGGTGCGCAGAAGTCCCTCGACGATCTCAAGAAGGGTGCGAAGATCTCGGTTCCGAACCAGCCGTCGAATCAGTACCGCGCGCTGACGGTTCTTGAGGATGCTGACCTCATCACTGTCTCCGCTGAGATGGACCCGGCCACCGCTTCGCTGCAAGACATCGTCGACAACCCCTATGACCTTGAGTTCGTCGAGATGGAGAACGCCCAGCAGGTCGCCGCGCTCCAGGATGTCGACTACGCCGTCATTCAGGGCAACTTCGTTGTCTCGGGCGGGCTGAAGCTCGCCGATGCCCTCACGCTGGAAGATCTCACCGACGAGTTCTCGGTCGTCGTCTCGGTCGACGAAGCCCACGCAGACAGCGACTGGGCGCAGGCGCTCAAGGACGCCTACGAGTCGGATGAGTTTGCCGATTACATTGCGTCGAACGAGATCTACGACGGTTACAACCTTCCGGCCGCGCTGGAGGACTGATGCCGTCGGACGCGCCGCGCAAGGCGGACGCCCCGTCGGACATCGCCGTCCGATTCGAGCGCGTCACCCGTCAGTACGGGCGAGAGGATGCTCCGGTCACCGCACTCGACGCCGTAGATCTCAGCATCCGTCGCGGCGATATCTTTGGCGTGATTGGCCACAGTGGTGCCGGAAAAAGCACGCTGATCCGCATGGTCAACGCTTTGGATGCTCCGACCTCTGGTGCTGTCTTCGTTGATGGTGTCAACGTCTCGGGGCTCTCATCGAACCAACTGCGCGAGGCGCGCAAAACCACGGCGATGATCTTCCAGCAATTCCAACTGCTCGAGACGGTCACCGTGCTCGACAACGTCGCAATGCCGTTGCGTCTCGACGGCATCGGGCGAAAAGAGGCTCGCGCGCGTGCCACCGAGGCACTCGAGTTCGTTGGCCTTGCTGGCCGTATCTCCTCGTACCCTGGCCAGCTTTCCGGCGGCCAGAAACAGCGCGTCGGCATCGCCAGAGCCATCGTGCGCAACCCCGCCGTCTTGCTGTGCGATGAGGCGACCAGCGCCCTGGACCCCTCGACGACGCAGCAGATCATCGACGTACTCCGTCGGGTGAATCGCGAGTACGGCACCACGATCCTCGTCGTCACGCACGAAATGGATGTGATCAAAAACCTCTGCCATTCCGTGGCAGTGATGGAAGACGGTCGTGTCGTTGAACAGGGCACCGTGATGGATGTCTTCGTTCAGCCGCAGACTGCGATCGCCCAGGCGTTCGTCGGAACGGTTATCCCGAACGAGATCCCCGAGCGCGTGCACCGGCGAATCAGCGACGCACCACTCTGGCGCCTGCGCTTTCTCGACGACGAGGTGACGACGCCGATCGTCGGTGCGCTCATCTCTGACTTCGAACTGCAGGTGAACATTTTGCATGCGGATATGACGGATCTGCAAGAGCGATCAGTCGGTCACATGATCATCCAGGTCGAGGGAGCCCCGCACCAGCGCGATGCCGCCTACGCCTACCTTGCCGAGCGCATCGTGAGCGTCGAGGAGGTCTCCGCATGATCGACACACTGATCACCTCCGAGCTGTTCCTCGAAGCGCTCGCCGCCACGTTCTATATGCTCGGTGTCTCATTGTTCTTCGGATCCGTACTAGGCATCGTCATCGGCATCCTTGTCGTGGTCACCCGCCCCGGCGGAGTCAAGCCGAACGCCGCGATCTCACTGATTTTGAACGTCGTGATCAACCTCACGCGTTCGTTGCCGTTCATCATCTTGCTCGTGGCGATTCTCCCGTTTACGCGGTGGGTCGTGGGAAGTTCAATCGGCGTGAACGCCGCAATTGTGCCGTTGACGCTGATGATCGCGCCCTTCATCGGTCGTCTGGTCGAAAACTCGCTCCTGGAGGTTCCCGAGGGAATTGTGGAGGCAGCAAAGTCAATGGGCGCAACACCCGTTCAGATCTTCACGCGCTTCCTGTTGCCAGAGGCGCGCGGATCGTTGGTGCTGGCGCTGACGACCGCAACAATCGGCCTGTTGGATGCCACCGCTATGGCCGGGACCGTAGGCGCAGGCGGCATCGGTGATCTCGCCATCTCGTACGGCTATCAACGATTCGATGGCTTCGCGATGCTGCTCACCGTGATTACCCTTATCGTCATCGTCCAGGCGATCCAGCTGTTCGGCTCACGCCTGGCCCGCAGGCTCCGTCGTCGATGAAACGTCACCCTTATTACGTCCACGTCCAAACCGTAGAAGGAGATTCCCATGGCTGATGTTGAGAGTTTCGCCCTCGATCACACCGCCGTTCACGCCCCGTACATCAGGCTGATTCAGACCGAGCGCGGCCCCCGTGGCGACGCGATCTCGAACTTCGACGTGCGCTTCGTGCAACCCAATGAGGGCGAGATCCCGACCGCGGGACTGCACACCATCGAGCATCTGCTCGCCAGTCTGCTGCGCGACCACTTAGACGGCGTCATCGACATCTCACCGTTCGGGTGCCGCACGGGCTTCCACCTGATCGTCTGGGGTGAACCGAGCGTCGCAGACGTTGCCAGCGCCGTCCGCGCCGGGCTCACCTCAATCGCTGAAGATGTGACCTGGGACGATGTCCCCGGCGTCGACGCGATCAGCTGCGGAAACTACCGCGATCACAGTCTGCACAGCGCACGCGAGTGGTCTCAGCGCATCCTCGAGCAGGGCATTAGCCTCGACGCTTTCACGCGCGTGGGCGTGTGATGTTCGACGAGCTCCGTGATCGCGTCGTCTTCATCACCGGTGGCGCGAGCGGTATCGGTGAAGGTCTCGTCGAGGCGTTTCTGGCCGAGGGTGCGACGGTCATCAGCGCCGATCTGAGCCTGGAAGACGGCCTCCGGCAGGCAAGTGAGCGCAAGTGGACGGTTCGCCTCGATGTCAGCGACGAGACCGCTGTAGAGAACGTGCTGGATGCTGTTACTGCCGCTGTCGGAACCATCGATGTCGTCGTGACTGCGGCCGGGACATCGACCATCGGTTTTGCCACCGCGACGACAGGTGCCGAGTGGGATCTCAATCTCGGAGTCAACGCGAAGGGCTCCTTCCTCGTCGCCAGAGGCGTCGCACGCCGCCTCGTCGATTCCGCACGCAGCGGTCGCATCATCTTCGTCTCTTCGCAGGCGGGAAAGAACGGCTACCGCGGTATGACCGCGTACGTCGCCTCGAAGCACGCAGTACTCGGAGTCACGAAGACGATGGCTGTGGAACTCGCCCCGCACGGCATCACCGTCAACGCGATCTGCCCCGGCATCATCGAAACCCCGATGAAGCATCGCGAGCGCATCGAAGGCGGAGCCATCCGCGGCATGACGGCAGAAGAAGTCGCAGCAGAGGATCGATCGCAGGTGCCGTTGGGTCGCACCGGAACAACCGACGACGTCGCGGGAGTGGCGCTCTTCCTCGCCAGTGACCTCGCAAGCTACATGACCGGCCAGGGACTTAATGTCACCGGCGGCATGACAATGCACTGACTCTTCAACAGGTGTTGCGTCGGCGTGGTGAGGGGTTCAGCGTGCTGACGGCGGATTTTCCTCTTCGGGACCCGCCTCATCGACGTCTGAATCGGCGGATGCCGCAGCATCCGGATTATTCGCGTCCTTGAGAGCTGCCTCTTCTGCGTCGAGTTCCTCACGAACCTCTTCGCGGTACCGTACCCGGCGAATTCGACGATTCATGTCCCAGATGAGCAGAACGACAATGATCACGATGAGGACGATCACCGCGAACCCCAGTGGTCCCGGTGTTACCGAGTCAGGGTCAACGGTCATCGACGGCGTCGGCATCGGAGTCTCTGTTCCGAACAGAACGAGCATGTGTCTGCCTTTCCTTCGCGGGTCGCCTAACCTTGAGATACCAGCCTAACGACCGAAAGCACTCCCCCGTGACGACAGCACTCGAGCTCGACCAGCGATACGGGCGTGCGCGCAGCAAGCGAACCCCATGGATCATCGGCGGAGTCATCGCGCTGATCATCGTCATCGCCTTCAGTTGGATGACTGTCTCGCAGTCGATCAATACCGTAGACGCCGATGATTTAGGTTTCGAAGTGGTCGATGAGCACAGCGTCACCGTGAATTTTCAGATCGCGGGAAAACAGGGTACAGACGTCGTTTGCGCGGTCGAGGCGCTGGACGAAGAGTTCGGCGT
This sequence comes from Microbacterium sp., assembly GCA_003524435.1. Classification (GTDB taxonomy): domain Bacteria; phylum Actinomycetota; class Actinomycetes; order Actinomycetales; family Microbacteriaceae; genus Microbacterium. The sequence continues at coordinate 30,886 of DQHP01000140.1, read as the reverse complement.
GGTCGGGTGGAAGATCGTCGAAATCCCGGCCGCTGAAGGCCATATTCAGCAGTTAAGCGCCACCGTTCCTACGGTCACACTCGCCACAACAGGTTTGGTGAACGCCTGCTGGGTCGCATAGAATCGTTCGAAGTAACCGACGCCCCGGCCTTTCGCCGGGGCGTCTTGGCATATCCCCACTGCCCTGAAGGGCACATGACTAAGGAGCACGCTGTGTCCACAGACGCTCAGGTACCGTTCCTCACACAGGACGCCTACGATCGACTCGTCGCCGAACTCGAGCACCTCTCGACCTTCGGCCGTGACGAGATCGCGAAACGCATCGAAGCGGCCCGCGAAGAAGGCGACCTTAAAGAGAACGGCGGCTACCACGCGGCTAAGGACGAGCAGGGCAAGCAGGAAGCGCGCATCCGCACGCTCGAGCAGCTCCTGAAGACCGCGAAGGTCGGCGAAGCTCCCGCAAGCCGCGGAATCGTTGAGCCCGGCACAGTCGTGACCGCACTTGTTGCGGGTGGCGAAGAGGTGTTCCTCCTCGGCAGCCGCGAAATCGCGGTCGACAGCGATCTTGACGTTTACAGCGAGGCCAGCCCTCTCGGCCAGTCCATCTTGGGACTCAAGGTCGGCGAGAAGACGGCTTACGAAGCCCCCAACGGCAAGTCGATCTCAGTCGAGATCACCAAGGTCGACACCTACGCCGGCTAACACGACACACCGACCCCAAGAGGGCCCACGCGCCCAGAGGCTCCGGGCAGCGCGCAGCGATGTCTGGAGTGGGCGTGGGGAACTAGTCGGGAACTACTGTCGGCTCGTAGCCGGCACGGCGGAGCGTGTCGAGCGTGAGCTCAGTGTGCTCCGCTCCCCTGGTTTCGATACTCATCTGCAAAATCACTTCGCTGATCTGCAAGCCTTGGCCGTGACGCGTGTGCATCACTTCCATGACGTTGGCCCCTGCCTGAGAGACGAGTTCGGACACACGAGCGAGCTGGCCGGGACGATCTGGCAACGGGATGCGAATCGAGAGGTAACGCCCGGATGCCGCGAGCCCGTGTGACACCACGCGCTGCAGCAGGAGCGGGTCGATGTTCCCTCCGGAGAGCACAGCCATGGTTTTTCCTGCGTCGGAGACTTTCCCGGCGAGGATGGCGGCGACGCCGACTGCTCCGGCAGGCTCAACGACGACCTTGGCCTGCTCCAGCAGTACGAGGATCGCACGGGCGATGTCATCATCGGTGACGGTGACAACCTCGTCAACGAGGTCCTTGATGATCTCGAACGGTACTGCGCCCGGCTGTGCAACCAGAATGCCGTCAGCGATTGTGGGCTGGGTTTCAATCGCCACAGGATGCCCCTCGACAAGCGAGGGTGCCATTGCTGCGGCGTTTTCTGCCTGCACACCGATCACGCGCACGGTGCGGCCAGCCTTCGCGGCGAGGGCCTTCACAGCGGCCGCCACGCCCGCGATGAGTCCGCCGCCACCGATTCCGACGAGGATCGTGTCAACATCCGGAGCATCCGCCATCAGCTCGAGACCGAGCGTTCCCTGTCCGATCACCACGTCACGGTGGTCGAAGGGGTGAATCATTACCGCGCCGGTGCGCTCAGCAAACTCGGCTGCCAGGCGCAGCGAGGTCGCCACAGTCTCGCCTTCGAGCTCGACCTCTGCGCCGTACCCGCGAGTGGCGAGCAATTTCGGAACGGGTACCCCCAGCGGCATGAAAATCGTCGCGGGGATACCCAGAGCCTGGGCTGCGAGAGCGACGCCCTGCGCGTGGTTCCCGGCGGATGCTGCGACCACGCCGCGTGCGCGTTCCTCAGCGGTCAAGCGCGAAAGCCGATAGGCGGCGCCGCGGATCTTGAACGATCCGGTGCGCTGGAGGTTCTCCATTTTCAGCACCACTGGCGAGCCGAGCGCGTCTGATAGCGCTCGTGACGGCAACGTCGGCGTGTGCGAAATCACATTCTCGAGCCCCTGTGCGGCTTCTTCAAATTCGGCCAGGCTGGGGACTGCGTTCATGTATTCCTCCGTCGCCGCTCGCGCGGCACTGTACTCCAGATCAAATCGCCCGTGGGCGCTCTGCCAGTCTTCCACGATCCGCTGCTGAGCGTGACCGCGACAACGTTGACGAACGCCGCGAGTGGCACGGCGAAAAGCGCACCGGGAATTCCTGCAATCATCGATCCACCAGCGACCACCAGCACGACGGCAAGCGGGTGCACCTTGACGGCTGATCCCATCAGGATCGGCTGCAGGATATGTCCTTCGAACTGCTGCACGCCGATGACAACGACGAGCATCCACAGTGCGTTCACGGGGTCGTTATAGACAAGCGCGAGGAACACTGCGACCGCACCTGTGGCAACGGCACCGACGATCGGAATGAATGCGCCGAGGAAGACCAGGACTGCGACCGGAATGGCCAGGGGAACGTTCAGCAAGAACGCGCCGAGCCCAATACCGATCGAGTCGATCGTCGCAACAAGCAGCTGCGTCTTGGCATAGTTGACGACAGTGCGCCAGCCATTGCGCGCTGCCGCGTCGATCGCGGGGCGTGCCTCGCGCGGGAAGAGCTTCGTTGTCCAGCCCCAGATACCCCCGCCGTCGGCAAGCAGACAGATCAGGATAAAGATGGTAAGCAGCGCGCCGACGGCGACGTGTCCGAAGGTCGTTCCAATCGCCAAGGCGCCAGACCACAGCAGTTGCGCCTGCTCCTGAAGGAGCGCAAAGCCCTGGTCGAGGTACTGCTGAATATCCGTCTCTGACAGATGCAGCGGGCCATTGATGAGGTACTTCCGGAGCTCGTCAACGGCCAAGACCGTGCTCTCTTGCACATCAGCCCACTGGCGCCCGACCTGCCAACCGACAAGCCACAGCAGACCGGAGACGATCGCGAGCGTGCCGAGGAGGGAAATGACGATGGCAAGCCACCGCGGGAAGCGTTTGCGTAGCATCCATTCGAACGCGGGCCATAACAGCGCGGTGATGAGGATGCCGACGAGCAGCGGGATGACGAGGAGTTTAAGTTGAATGACGACCCAGATGAACACGCCAGCTGCTGCCGCAATGAGCAGCAAACGCCAGGCGTATCCTGCGGCCACGCGCAATGAGATCGGTACGGCGCTGTCTGCTTCGGTGGATACCGTCCGCTCGGTCGGCATCCGCCCCCACAGAAGATCGCGTTTACGGGGGCGCTGCTCATCCGTCATGTCGTCATTCTAGTTGCGTGCATGTGAGGATCCTGCGCGAGTGTGATCTGTCTGAACGTCGGAGGCGGGCGATACGCTGACGAGATGGCAGAGACTCTCAGCGCCGCGCAGGCGCGTCGTGTCGCTTTGGCCGCCCAGGGCTTTACTCGGCGACGGCCGACCGCAACCGTTTCGCCCCGTCATATGCACCGCGTGATGGAGCACCTCGGGGTGTTGCAGATCGATTCAGTGAATGTCTTTGCTCGCAGTCACTATCTGCCGTTGTTTTCACGCCTCGGGTCCTACGATCCTGCGTTGCTTGACCGAGTGTTCCTCTCACGTACGACCCATTACGTCGAATACCTGGCGCATGAGGCGACGTTCGTACCGATCGAAGACTGGTCGCTGTGGCGATTCCGCATGGATGCCTTCCGCAGTCGCTGGGAGGATGACTCCAACTCTTGGCTCCGCCAGAACGCGCGCACCATTGCCTGGGTTAAAGACGAACTGCGCGAACGCGGGCCGCTCCGACCAGCTCAGCTACGCGCCGACGCGCCCCGTGAACGCGGCGCCTGGTGGGACTGGGATGACGTGAAGCAGGCCCTCGAACACCTCTGGCGCATCGGCGATGTGGCCATCAGCGGGCGCCGCGGGTTTGAACGCCACTACGCGCTAGAAGAGCAGGTGATCCCCGCAGAAGTCCGCGAGCGCGTGGTGCCACGAGAGGACGCGATCCGTGAACTGGTGAGCCGTGCTGCCCGCTCCACGGGCGTCGCAACCGAACATGATCTCGCCGACTATTACCGCATTCGTGACCGCAAGGCGGTCCGCGTCGCAATCGAAGACCTCGTCGACGCCGGTGAGATCCAGCCAGTACAGGTGCGCGGATGGACGCGAAGTGGGCGCCCTGCTCCCTCCTGGATGCATCGTGACGCGGTCGTGCCTCGCCAGGTGGATGCCGCGGCAATTCTCACGCCTTTTGACCCGGTCGTCTGGTTCCGAGAGCGGGCGCTACGCGTTTTCGACTTTGACTACCGCATCGAGATTTACGTTCCCGCACATAAGCGCCAATACGGCTACTACTCACTTCCCGTCCTTGTCGGTGACCGCATCGTCGCGAGAGTTGATCTGAAGGCCGACCGTGCGTCGTCGACGTTGCAGGTGCAGGCAGCCTGGTGGGAGCCGCAGTCGCATATCGACGATGCGGAGCTCATTGCCCGCGAACTGGCCTTGGCCGCGTCGTGGCAGGGTTTGGAGAACGTCTCAGTCTCCGGCTGGGGCGATGCGGCGGATGCAGTGGCGCAGGCACTGCAGAGTGCACACGCCGGCGTACAACGACATGTGCACGCGCGCGAGAGCTCAGCATGAAGCGGCGCACCGCGTGGATCACAGGAGGCGCCGCCCTCGCGGTAGTGCTCGCAGCCGGTGCCGTCTGGTTTCTGCTCCCCCGTAGCGGCAGCGCGGAAGAGCAGGCTCTGCTCTATCTGCAGGCGGTGGAGAGGGGCGACGTCACCGCAGTCGAAGCCGCCGGCGTCGAAGTGCCAGAGGAGGTCGCCTCGGCCTTTGCAACGGCAAGCGATCACATCAGCAGGGTAGCCGTCGTCTCGTCGACCGAGACGGATTCGTCTACCACCGTGCACGCGACATACGTCCTCGCAGGCGAACAGCGTGAAGCAGAGATCACGATGATCGAGCAGGCCGGGCGCTGGACGCCTGTCGCGGAGTCAGCATTCGGAGTGGTGAAGGTCGATGCTCCCGCAGAGATCGGTGAAGCGACGCTCGCGGCGGACACAGCGATCCAACTGCTGCCGGCCGCGTACGACGTCACTTCATCGCCGTCAGCATTCTTAGACGGGAACATGCCGATCCAGGTCGCACCTGGCAGCGCACAAGAAGTCGAGCTGAAGACAACACTGCGCACCGAAGCGACCTCACTCGCCCAAGAACAACTCGATGACTATCTTGCCGACTGCACCCAAGATGCGGCAGAGGTCCCGCCATCCTGCGGTATCGCCCTCCCCTGGGCTGCTGATTTTTCTGACCTCAGCAACATCAGCTATCGCATCGAAAAAGCCCCGGCACTCTCGCTGACGCCAACGTCGTTCTCCACGGATGATGGCGTGCTCGTCGCCACCGTTACTGGCACGAGTCACGACGGCTCAGCGTCGACCCTGAGCTATCGAACCTCGAATTGGACGCTGCGTGGTGACGTCAGCTTCACGGCCGACGACATCGTGCTGTCGGTGTGGTGAGGTCGAGGTTTCAGTATCAGAACTGCACTCGGGGCGGTTCCGCAATCGCGGCGTTGTCTGCGACCTCGAAGAACTCGCGCTCGGTGAAGCCGAGGCCACGTGCGAAAAGGTTGTTCGGGAAGACCTTGATCTTGGTGTTCAACTCGCGCACACCGCCGTTGTAGAAACGGCGCGCGGCCTGAACCTTATCTTCAGTATCGACAAGCGCATGCTGCACCTGGAGGAAGTTCTGGCTCGCCTGCAGCTGCGGGTAGGCCTCAGCGACTGCGAACAGGCTCTTCAGGGCCTGCTGCAGGTGTCCCTCTGCGACTCCGGCCTCACCGGGGCTCGTCGCGGAGAGCGTTTCCGCGCGGGCACGCGTGACGTTCTCGAAGACAGCCTTCTCATGTGAGGCGTATCCCTTGACCGTCTCAATGAGGTTGGGAATGAGATCTGCGCGACGTTTGAGCTGCACGGTGATGCCGCTCCATGCCTCGTCAACGCGCACGTTCAACTGCACGAGAGAGTTGTAAGTCGCCCAAAGGTAGATACCGATAAGCACCAGTACTGCAACAACAATCAGAACCGGAATGAGCCACTCCATGGCACGCAACCCCCTTGAAACGAATTTTTCTTATAGTAACTGCGCAATCTGCACGCCGACTGGAAGATCGGTCAATCGCCGAGAATCCGAGTGAGATAGCGATTCGCAAAACGCCGCTCAGGGTCAAGCTGGTTGCGCAGCGCCAAGAAGTCAGCGAAACGCGGATATCGCGCATGCAGTTGTTCGACGTCCAGCGTGTGGAGCTTTCCCCAGTGCGGGCGCCCGCCATGCTCGAGGCAGATCCGTTCGACAGCCTCGAAATACTCAGTCGGCGCAGCCCGCCAGTAGCGGTGCACGGCGATGTAACCACTCGCTCGTTCGTACGCTGTCGAGAGCCAGCGATCATCGGCCGCAGCGAAACGCACCTCTACCGGAAACTCGATGCGCCAGCGCTTCTTCTCGATCAGCGCGTGAATTGCCTGGAACGCTGGCCGCACGTTCGCGGCTGGAAGCGCGTACTCCATCTCGCGGAAGCGTACGTTTCGCGCCTGGGTGAACACGCGATGAGAGCGATCGGTGTACTCACGATCACCGGTGAGCTTCACCGCGAGCCGATTGAACGGCGGCGTGATAGCGGGGAGCACCTGGCCGGCCGCACACACCGCGCGGTAGACACCATTCGAGAGCAGCGTCTCATCGATCCAGCGTCCGACCGCAGGAAGAGGCCTGCGAGGCGTCGACTCGGGAAAGCGTGTCTGTCTTTTCGTCAGCGCAACGTCGGTGTGCGGGAACCAATAGAACTCGAAATGATCGGATGCTGCGACCCGCTCATCGAGCGTGTCGAGTACATCCTCGAGTGGAAGAGGCTCGTCGACCGCATGCAACATGAATGCGGGGACGCACTGCAGCGTGACATCGACGATCACTCCCAGGGCGCCAAGTCCTAGCGCGACCGCCGGAAGCAATTCCGTGTTCTCAGTTTCATTGATTCGGAGAAACTCACCCGCAGCGGTGATGAGCGTCACACCAACAACCTGGGTCGCAAGCCCGCCGAAGTTCGCCCCAGTGCCGTGCGTACCGGTTGAGATCGCTCCGGAGATCGATTGGCGGTCGATGTCGCCGAGATTCTGCATCGCGAGTCCATGCGGTGCCAGAAGACGAGGGATACGGTGCAGGCGCGTGCCTGCCAGCAACGTCACCTGCGAACGTTCGGTGTCCGCGGCCACGACCCCCTGCATGTCGTCAAGTTCGAGCAGGACGCCGGGGGCGACAGCGATCCCTGTGAAGCTGTGTCCCGCGCCGACCGCCTTGATGGGCAGGTTGTGTGCATTCGCCGCTTGTACGGCACGCTGCACGCCCTCTGGCGTACGCGGGCGTTCAACGCTGGCCGGCTTCACGTGCGCCGACCGTGCCCAGTTCTGCCAGGTTCCCCCAGGTCGGGTCACAAGAACGCCTTTCCTTCGCCTCGGTACGTGGGCAATTCGTCGATCACCTCAGAGCCAGACACCAAGTGGTAGGCGTTGATGCGCTCGGCTGGTTCACCGCTCTTGGCATGGCGGAACCAGACCCGATCACCCAACTTCAGCTCGCGTGCTGCGGGGCCTTGAAGAGGTGTCTGCACCTCTCCCGCCGCTTCTCTGGGCATCGTGCGCAGGCCTTCTGGCCACACCGGAAGTGGTTGGCGCGACGCGACCGCGGGTCCTGATGCGATCCAGCCGCCGCCGAGCACAGTGGCAATGTCGTCCGTCGGGCGGCGCACCACGTCGAACGCGAATGCGGCAGCGGGCGCTGGATGGAACGAACGATAGCCGTCGAAGAGGCGTCCGCCGAGCAGTCCGCTGCCGGCGGAGGCCTCGGTGACGGATTCGTCGCTGCCGGTGAATTCTAGGGATCCTGTGCCGCCGCCGTTGAAGAATTCCAGCGGCGCGATGGCTGTCAGTGCATTGGCAATCGCGGCTCGCCGTACGCGCAGGTCATCGCGAGAGCGCGCTTGCACCATGCGGATCAGCGGCGCGTCCGGGCCGTTATCGCCCTGACCGGCGATCTGCGCCTCATACATCTGCAGGCCGACGAGCCGAAATCCGGCACGGCGCACGATCGTGCGCGCGAAAGATGCGACATCAGCTGCCGTGAACAGCGGCGAGCGTCGCACGCCGATGTGCCCAAGCAACGCCGAGCGCCACGAAGCGTCCGCATCAATAGCGACGCGAATCGTCTCCCGTCGATCTGGACCAGCGATGCTGTCGATCAGGTCGAGATGCGAGACATCATCGACCATCAGGGTGATGCGGGATGCCGCGACCTCATCGTGCAACAGCCTCTCCAGCCCTGCACGGTCTGACGTCGGATAGCCAAGCACGATGTCGTCGTGTGTCTCGGCCAGCCAAAGCGCCTCGGCGAGCGAGAACGAGAGGATCCCGTGATAGCCCGGAATACGCAGCACGGCATCGAGCACCTCGCGCACGCGAACAGATTTGGAGGCCACGCGAATGGGGATGCCGCCAGAGCGCACCAGCAGGTCCATCGCGTTGTGCCGCAGAGCATCAAGATCGATGACGGAGACGGGCGCGGGAAGATGAGCGGTGGCATGCGTTAGGCGAGGCCACCACTGCGCGGGGGTCTCCCACGCGCGAGGGCGCGAGCCAGCAGGGCTCAGTTCAGCAGTGAGATCGAGCACTCCCCCACCTTACGACGTCGCAGCGAGCGTTCGCGAGGATAGGCTTAGTACGCACGCCCCCATATCCCAATGGCAGAGGAAGGCGACTTAAAATCGCTTCAGTCTGGGTTCGAGTCCCAGTGGGGGCACCACTTCGGTCGCCACTCGTAAGCGCCGAGAACGCAGAAACCGCACGTCCCCAATGAGGAGAGTACGGTTTCTGCGTTCTGCAGGTCGTTACTTTGACGCGGTCTTCGCTGGGGCTTTCTTTGCCGGAGCTTTCTTCGCGGCAGCGGGCTTTGCCGCAGCTGCGGGCGCAGCATCCGCCGCAGGACGCGGACGCGCAGCAAACTCTTCGAAGACATAGCGCGGGCTCTGCACCGTCTCGAGGTTCACCATGTCGCGGCCCAACCACAGGTTGTGCCACCAGCCCCACAGCACGCGCCACTTGCGCTCCCACGTCGGCATTGCAAGGCCATGGTAGCCACGGTGCGCGACCCAGGCGACGAAGCCCTTGAGCGCGATATTGCCCGACTGGAAGACGCCGTTGTAGAGGCCGAGACCGGCCACTGCACCGAGGTTCTTGTGGAAATAGTTCTTGGTGCCCTCACCACGCAGAACAGCGGTGAGGTTCTTCGCGAGCACCTTCGCCTGACGCACGGCGTGCTGAGCGTTGGGCACGCAGAAGCCACCAACGCCGCCACCCGAGAGGTCAGGGACGGCCGAGACGTCACCGGCAGCCCATGCGCCCTCAACGGCCTCTTCTTCCGTACCGACGCGCAGGTCTGCGCGGGTCTGGATGCGACCACGCTCTTCGACGGGCAAGTCGCCGCCGCGAACGACGGTCGGGTTTGCCATCACACCAGCGGTCCAGACGATGAGATCTGTAGGAATGACCTCGCCTGTGGAGAGTGCGACGTTGCCATCGACGGCGCCCTGCACCTGCGTGTCGAGGTGCACGTTGGCGCCACGCTTGGCGAGATCCTTCAGCACCCACTCGCTCGTCTTCAAAGAAACCTCGGGCATGATGCGGCCCATTGCCTCGATGAGGTGGAAGTGTGTGTCTTCAAAACCAATATTCGGGTACTCGCCCACAAGCGACGAGGCCAGCGAACGCAGCTCTGCGAAAACCTCGATGCCAGCGAAACCGCCACCGACGACAACAACGGACAGCAGTCGGTCGCGTTCGGGTCCGGCAGGCAGAGTGGCCGCCTTGTCGAAGTTCGAGATCAGCTTGTCGCGCACGGCAACTGCTTCTTCGATCGTCTTGAGCCCAATGGCGTTGTCGGCAATTCCCGGAATCGGGAACGTGCGTGAAACCGCACCGGCAGTCACCACGATCTGGTCGTAGTCAAGCTCGTAAGGATCACCCACAGCCGGGGTAATCGTCGCGACCTTGTTGGCATGGTTGATGCCGGTGACCTTGGCCGTGACGACATTCGTCCGCTTCAGGTGTCGACGGTGCGCTACGACGGCGTGCCGTGCCTCAATGGAACCGGCAGCGACCTCAGGGAGGAACGGCTGATAGGTCATATAAGGCAGCGGGTCGACCATGGTGACGTCGGCTTCGCCCTTGCGGAGATGCTTCTCCAGTTTCCAGGCAGTGTAGAAGCCTGCGTAGCCGCCACCGACGATCAGAATCTTGGGCACAGTGCTGTTCTCAGGCACAGGTGGATAACTCCTCGTCAGGGTGCGGGCGTGCGGTGCTTGCGCGCCGTTCGGATGCGCCGGGCAGCAGCGGTGACGCCAAGCCCAATAAGAATACCAGGCACAGTGAGTGCTATGAGCGGCAAGGTGCCATAGCGCAAAGAATCAGCACTCGGAAGCAGAGGGGATCCCGCTTGAGTGGGCGGTTCTGGCGGCGGAAGCGGTTCAACCTCTACGGGCGACATTTCAGGATCAGGCAATGGATCGGCGTCGGCGCGGCGGTAGAGCCGCACCCACTCGGCCAGATCACCCATCGGGTTCTCATCCACGAGCGGAACGGATGCTGACACCGCTTTGTCTGCATCCAGCAGCCCGTATCCATAGAGCGGATCAGGAACCGCGCTCGCGCCGGCAACAGGCGTGGCCGTCTTGATAATTCGGTTGATGACGTTTGCTGCATCGAGGTCCGGATGGGCAGAGCGAATGAGCGCGGCCACTCCGGCGACGATCGGCGCGGCGCCGCTCGTCCCATCCCACGACACAAGCTCGCCATCCGCGGAAATGCCGAGCAGGCCCTCACTGGGCGCGGCGATCCCAATGGTGATCCCTTGTGTGGAAGCTTTGACGCTGGCGGTGCCGGTCTGGTCTACACCGGCAACGGTGAGCACGCCAGGAATTGTCGCGGGAGCACCAACGATGTCTGTGCCGCTGGCCCTGTTACCCGCGGCGACGACGACGACGACATCGTGTTCATAGGCGTAAAGAAACGCGTCGTCCCAGCTTTCATCCCAATCGAGCGTGTTGGTGGTGAGCGACATATTGATGATGTCGGCGCCGTTGTCGACAGCCCAGCGGATGCCCTCCGCAATCTGATCCACGAAGGGCACGACCGCAGCAGCGCCGAAGCCGATCGATACCGACAGGAGGTTCGCTTCCGGGGCGACTCCGATCATGCCGGTCCCGTCAGGTTTCCCGCGTGCCGCGGCTACCGAAGCCACCCATGAGCCGTGGTTGGGATCAATTGTGCCCACCGGTGACCGACCATCGGCAGTGCCGCTGCCCGAAACGTCGATGCCTCCGACAACCGCATCTCCGAACGCCTGCGGCACTTTACCGATACCGGTGTCGATGACGGCGATAGTGACGCCTTCACCGCGGGTCGTGTACCAGGCATCTCGAATTCCCGCGCCGTCAAGCCAGTACTCTGCTGCCCGTACCGGATCCGCAGGGTCATCTGGAATCGGTAATGGCGGAGCGGTGGGAGTGGGGTCGGGAGTGGGCGTCGCGCCGGTGAGCAGAACGGATGCCACGACCGCCGCGACCGCGACGGTATTACGCAGCATCGTCTTCGCGCTCATGTCGTCGCGGCTCCTGGGCTCTCACACTGGCAGCGCTCAGGCGACCAGGATGAACGCGCTAGCGCAGCGTCACCGATCGGGTTGACTCCGGGACCTGCGGCAAGAGCGTGTCCGGCAAGTGCGTGAAGGCATTTGACGCGGGTGGGCATACCGCCGGCGGAGATGCCATCGATCTCGGGCACGTCACCAAACTGCGCACGATCGGCGAGGTAGGCAGTGTGCGCGCTCTGATATCCGGCGGCGGTGGCTTCATCGTCTGCGAGAAGCGCTGCGAATTCTGGCATCACCTGGGTTGCTTCTAGCGTTGACATCGCCGCCGTCGCCGCCGGATGCGTCAGGTAATAGAACGTGGGAAACGGTGTGCCATCGGGCAGCCGCGGATTCGTGGCAACGACAGTCGGGTTGCCGCATACGCAGCGGGCAGCGATGCCGACGACACCGCGTGCGGTACGGCCGAGTTGCGCCGACACAACGTCGATCTCGGCGGGCGTGGGCGGGGCAAAAGGCGGTGTCGTCACCGTCTCAGCCTAAGGGAGTCGACCCTGAAGAAACCCCTATTGTGATTCGCTGGCGTTCTGAGCAAGACCCGCGCCAGTGATCGTGCGCAGCAGTTGCGGCATCCAGTCGGCAGGCGTCTCTTCTAACTTGTCACTGACCGGCGCTTGCTCTTGCGGGAGAGATGCGGGATCAAGGTCGTTATTCACCAGGTAAACAACCTCGCCGGGCTTGACGTAATAGAGCCGTTCACGCGCCTGGGTGGTGATGTACGCCGGGTCTTCCCACCGCTCACGCTCCTGCTCAAGCGCCTTGATTTCATCGGCAGTCACCTGCACTGAAGCTTCCAGCGCGGAAATCTTCTGCCTCTGGTCGATGTAGGTGCCGAGTGTGGGTACCAGCACCCAGGCGCCCAAGACGACGAGGGACAACATGATGACCATGAATCCGGACAGGCGGATGCCGGAAGACCACTCCCGCACGTCGACAACTGGTGCGGCATCCGCACGGCGAGACGTGCGTGGAGCAGCGGCAGGCGGTCGGGACGATGTCGCAGTCGGGCGGGGAGAAGAAAGGGGAGCCGGACGACGTGCCATGGCTCCCCCTTCTTTCGTGTCTCAGCTGGTTAGGTGCTCAGCTGCGCTATCGCTGCATTCAGCCCTGGGAACGGGGGAATGCCGAACGACCCGCGTAGACCGCGGCATCGCCGAGTTCTTCTTCGATACGCAGAAGCTGATTGTACTTCGCAACGCGCTCGCTACGGGCAGGCGCACCAGCCTTGATCTGACCAGCATTCGTCGCAACGACGAGGTCGGCAATCGTGGTGTCTTCGGTCTCACCCGAGCGGTGCGAGAGCATCGCGGTGTAGCCAGAGCGCTGTGCGAGGCTGACGGCGTCAAACGTCTCGGTCAGGGTACCGATCTGGTTGACCTTGACCAGCAACGAGTTCGCGACACCGCGCTTGATGCCATCGGCAAGGCGCTCGGGGTTGGTGACAAACAGGTCGTCGCCGACGAGCTGCACCTTCGAGCCGAGCACATCAGTGAGGGCCTTCCAGCCGTCCCAGTCGTCTTCGGCGAGCGCGTCCTCGATGGTGATGATCGGGAAGTCGTTGACCAGACCGACGTAGTACTCGGTCAGTGCTGCGGAGTCCCAGTCCTTGTTGTCGAGGCGGTAGACGCCATCCTTGAAGAACTCGGTGGCTGCGGCGTCGAGCCCCAGGGCGATGTCCTTGCCCGGGGTGAAGCCGGCCTTCTCGATAGCCTTGATCAGGAACTCGAGGCCGTCGCGGTTGTTGGGCAGATCGGGAGCGAAGCCACCCTCGTCGCCAAGTCCAGTCGCGTAACCGGCAGCCTTCAGCTCTCCCTTGAGAACGTGGTAGGTCTCCACTCCCCAGCGCAGCGCCTCAGAGTATGTCTCGGCGCCGATCGGTGCGAGGAAGAACTCCTGCATGTCGATGCCGTTGTCCGCGTGGGATCCACCGTTGATGACGTTGAACATCGGTACGGGCATTACGTGTGCGTTCGGGCCACCGAGGTAGCGGAACAGCGGAAGATCAGCCGAATCTGCTGCGGCTTTGGCGACCGCGAGGCTCACGCCGAGGATGGCGTTTGCGCCGGTGCGCTGCTTGTTCTCAGTGCCGTCGGTCTCGATGAGGATCTCGTCAACGATGCGCTGCTCGCTAGCGTCGACGCCTTCAAGCGCCGGGCCGAGCTCATCGATGACAGCGTCGACGGCCTTCAGGACGCCCTTGCCTGCATAGCGGCTCTTGTCGCCATCGCGAAGCTCGAACGCTTCGAAGGCGCCGGTGGATGCGCCAGAGGGAACAGCGGCACGCTGCACGATGCCATCATCGAGCAACACCTCCACCTCAATGGTCGGGTTGCCTCGGGAGTCGAGAATCTCGCGTGCGCCTACTGCCTCGATGAGTGCCACGTATGTGCTCCTTGCTCAGGGAAAGGGTTTGTGGTGGAGCGTCGTCGATCCGTGGCCAGTCTAGTGCGCAGCATCCGTCCTTCGTAGGTTCGCTCGTCACACGACCAGCGCAAGGGCGACGCCGTCCCAGCCTTTGATTCCCACGGTCTGCAGCGCGGTAGCGTCAAAACGCGGGTCCGATCCCAGCATCCGAAGACCCTCACGAGTGCCGATCACCCTGGGATCCGTGCTGTCCGCGCTGGCGACCTCGCCGTCACGGCCGATGTTGTCTAGCACGATCACCGTGCCTGGCCGCCCGAGCTTGGCAGCCCAATCGAGATAGATCGTGTTCGATTCTTTGTCTGCATCGATGAAGACCAGGTCGAATGGTTCGGACCCCTCAAGCGTGGGGAGCACATCGGCACCTCGTCCGATGCGGATCGCCACGCGATCGCCCACACCGGCGGCGTCGATGCTCGCGCGGGCGATTGCTGCGTTATCAGCCTCTGCCTCGATCGTCACGACCTCTCCCTCGCTGCCGACACCCCGCGCGAGCCAAATCGTCGAGTAGCCGCCCAACGTACCGATCTCGAGCACGCGGCGTGCGCCGCTCATGCGCGCGAGGAGATTCAGCAGTTTGCCGCTGACCGGTGCCACCTCGATATCCGGTAGTCCCGCCGCCCGCTGCGCAACTAGTGCGGCCTCCAGTTCAGGATCGTGCCCGACAAGAGTGTCGGAGAGGAATTCGTCGGTCAAGCGCCAGTTCTCGGCAGTCGGTTCAGCCATGACTCCACCCAACCCCGGGGCGTCGACGCCGTCAAGGGCTCAGCTTCGCGGCGCTGACAGCATCCGTCCCACGGCGCCGTCCAACTCTGGCTGGCGACGGAACTGGCCAGTCAGCACCAGAATGCCCACGACGAGTGCGCAGGCGATCCAACCAGCGACTCCGAGTGGCCCTGCCAACGCCATGTCGAAAGTCGTTCCGGCCGCGAACAGCAGGGCGATGAGGCCACCTGTCGCATTCATCGCGCCATGCGCGAAAACCGCCGGCCACAGCGATGCCGAGCGCAGCCTCAGCCACCCGAGCAGCACGCCCCAGGCGACGCATCCGCCCGTCATGAACAGCACGCCAGCGATGTCGGTGCGTCCGAAGTTGTAGCCGAGCAGAATGATCGGCGAGTGCCAGAGGCCCCAGACCGCGCCGCTGATCAGCAGCGTCGGCCATGTGCCGAGCGGGCGCAGCGCTGGTACGAGGAATCCGCGCCACCCCAGCTCTTCGCCGAAGGCGAGGAACGCATTGATCGTCGCCGCGGCGATGGGGATCATCACCAGCTGCGAGATGACCACGATCCACGCGGGCGGGACAGGGACTCCTGCCGGAGTCGTCGCCTCCAGCACCTGCGCGAATCCGGAGAACCCGACGAGATCCAGCTGCACCCAGCCGCATAGCGCGGCGATGACCACGGCTGTTGCGATGACCACGGTCGGACCGAACAGTCCGAGCACCATCATCCAGACGACCCGCTTGGCCGGGCGCAGCGGCCACATCCCCAGGAACCGCAGCCGCTCCCCCCTCGGTACCGGGCGCAGCACGAGCATCACGATCAGCACGGCGAGCGCCGGAGTGAACATCACGATCGGAAGGAGAATGCCTGCCAGCGGGTTCGTCAGACCCCCATCGATCCACATCGGCAGTGCGATGAGCCAGGCGAGCCCGCAGGCCAGAAGGATGAACGCGATCGCGGCGGTCAATCGGAGACGAGTCATGAGTTGAAACCTTATCGTTCAGGCAGTCAGAGAATGAATCCCCAGCCTCCCCACGTGGCAGCGGTAACTGCTGCCACGGTCAACCCGAGTGGCCCGAGGAACGCAAGCCCCATCGACAAGCCCGTGGCCTGCAGCCACGCGGGTCGAAAGCCATCCTTCGCGTTCAGCGCGGTGATGGCCGCGACGATCATGATGAGCGGGATGATGACGAGCGGGAGCACTCCGAACAATGCCAGCGCAGCGAGAGCAATCGTCGAGGTCGGTCGGATGAGAGTCATGAGTTTTCCTTCGTAGTTGCGGTGAGAACAGCGGCAGCAGTTGCCGCATCATTGATCGTGACGACGAACACTTTGCCGCTCTTGCGAGTCACCTGAAGCGCCTCGCCGGTGCGCAGCACGACACCCATGCGTCCATCGATACCGATGCGCAGGCCCCAGCCGCCGAACTCCGCCACCGGGTTCACCTGCACGACTCGGACGTCTGCGATATCGGAGGCACGAATGTTCCAACGCGGCCAGCCGAGCACAGAACGAACCAGCAGCCCTGCGCTGTTGACACGCACTCGGAAGACGAGTGTGGTCGCGATCAGCACGATTGTCAGCACAGTGACCAGCACCATGATCCAGCCCACTGCGCCCGCTTCGACGACGAACACCAGGATCGTGGCACCGATAAGGAGCAGCATCGACCCGACGAGGATGACGATGCCCATGCGCCCGATCGCCACACTGCCGAACCACGCGGCCTTCTCCCCGGACGCCAGCCGCATCGTAGACGCCGCCTGCTGCCCCGTATCCGGTGAAGCACTCACACGCGGCTGCAGGAACCAGCCGAGAATCGGCAAGCCCACGAACAGCGCGAATCCGACGAAGAGCCAGGACGCGGCGTTCGGAGCATCCGCTGCGTCGTCGAGCCCGCGTTGCGCGTTTACCGAGACGACCATGAGGAACGCGATCATGCCGGAGGTGCCGAGACTCATCGCGCCGAGGAATCTCGCCGTTGCTGACCACTGCGGAGTCTTCGCATCTGCCGTTGGCGATGTTCGGGAACTCCGCGGCACCCGGTGTGTGAGAAGCACCATGGCAGCGAACATCACCACCAGGCCACCCCCGATACCCATGGTGAGAGCGAGATACGTCCATCCGGGGCCGTAGCCGTTCACCCCGTCAGTTCCCCAGTGGATCGCGGCGGGCTCAGGCAGTTCAGGCAACCAAGTCCAGATGAGTGCGGTGGCGATCACCAGAAGAGCAAGCGGAACAATCACGCCCACCCAGAAAAACGCGGTTCGCGCTCTTTGAAAGTCAGTCATGCGGAAGTCTCCTTGATAAGGGCAGCAAGCGTGGAGGGCGAGACGCCGAGGCTCGCGGCGCGAGCGACGAGGTCGGTGATGTGTTGCGAAAGCTCGGCAAGGGGTGCAGCCGTTGCAGACACGGCGGCTCCGCGACCGCGGCGAAGGTCGATCAGCCCCTCATCGCGCAGCTCCTGATAAGCGCGCAGCACGGTGTGCAGGTTGATGTCGAGTGCCTCGGCGACCTCGCGTGCCGACGGGAGTCGATCGCCTGGCACAAGGCGCCCGGAGAGAATTCCGCTGCGCACTGACGATGCCACCTGCTCGAACAGCGGACTTGAGCTGTCCGCGTCAATTTTGATGAGCAATATGCACCTCCGATCTCATTTCTAATAGTTCTAGCTGAACTAGAACAACTGTAACAAACCTCCGGACGTTTTGGCGACATCGGGTCGCTCCGCGACACTGACAGGATGAAGATCACTCCTCGTCGCCTGGCCCTCGGAATGAGCCTGTGGGCCCCGAACTTCTTCAGCGGCATCCGCGTTCGTCGCTTCAGCGAAGACTGGACGCATGCGACAGTCGAACTGCACATCAACCTCATCACCCGAAATTTTGTGAAGACAGCGTTCGGCGGGTCGATGTCGGCCATGACTGACCCCTACTTCTTCATGCTTGTGATGCATCAGCTCGGGCGCGACTATGTCGTATGGGACACGCGTGGAGAGATCGAGTTCCTCAAACCTGGTCGTGGAGTTCTGACGGCGCACTTCCACGTCTCGAAGGAGAAGGCCGCTGAACTGCGGGAGCGTGCCCAAAGTGGAGCGAAGGTCCTCGAGTGGTTCGAGACCACGATCACCGACCGAGACGGCGACGTCGTCGCAAAGGTCCGCCGCGAGGTCTACATCCGCGAGAAGAAGCGTGTGACTGCCGCTCGTTCGAGTTGAGCACCAACCGTTCACCAACGCGTGCCACTATGACCGGATGGAACTCGCACGCCGGCTGACCCTCACAGATGCCGTCGCCATCGGTCTCGGGTCGATGATCGGAGCCGGTGTCTTCTCGGTTTGGGGCCCCGCCCTCGAAGTCGCGGGGTCGGGCTTGCTCGTGGCCCTCGCCATTGCCGCAATCGTCGCGTTCTGCAACGCCACGTCATCGGCCCAGCTCGCGGCGGTTTATCCGATCTCAGGCGGCACATACTCATATGCCCGCGCGGAGATCGGCCCGTGGTGGGGATTCATCGCCGGCTGGTGCTTCGTGATCGGCAAGATCGCCAGCTGCCGCCGCAATGACGTTGACATTCGCCGCCTACGCCGCACCAGAAGGCTGGCAGATACCCGTCGCGGTCGCCGGCGTCGCCGCGCTGGTCATCGTCAATTGCTTCGGCGTCACCCGCACAGCATTGCTCACCCGCATCCTCGTGATCGCATCGCTGCTAGGCCTGGCGATCGTGGTAGCCGGTGGATTCTCTGTGGCGGCGTCGGCCGATCCCGCTCCCCTGCCTGATGTCACCGCCTACGGTGTGCTGCAGGGCGCTGGATTGCTGTTCTTCGCATTCGCCGGCTATGCCCGGATCGCGACGATGGGCGAGGAGGTGACGGACCCTGCGCGCAACATCCCCCGCGCGATCGCGCTCGCTCTGACAGGAGCGGTCGCCGTGTATGCGCTCATCGCCGTCGTCGTCATGCTCACTCTTGGTTCGGATGCTGTCACCACTGCCGCTCCGCTCGTCGGTGTCGTCGACGCCGCAGGGTGGCCGGCGCTCGCGCCCGTCGTGCGTGTGGCAGCTGCCGCGGCATCTCTCGGAGCTTTGTTGGCGCTGCTCACCGGAATCGGTCGCACGACACTGGCCATGGCACGACAGTCAGACGTGCCGCGTTTTCTGGCCGCAGTGCACCCGCGCTGGCAAGTGCCCCACCGTGCTGAGATCACCGTCGGCGTCATCGTGATCGTCATCGTGCTGTTCGCGGATCTGCGAAATGCGATCGGGTTCTCGTCGTTCGGTGTGCTGCTGTACTACCTGATTGCGAACGCCTCGGCATTCCGGCAGTCCGGCGCTGCCCGCAGATACCCGCGCGCGCTGCAGGTTCTCGGCGCGCTCGGGTGTCTCGTGCTGGTCAACACACTGCCGGTGCTCGCGTCACTGATCGGCACGGGCGTGGTGCTGGTCGGCGTGGCCTATCGAATGCTGCGTCTCAAGGCCATCGGTGCCTGAGCCGTCAGCACGACGCACGTTCTATTCGGTCGCGTTCAACGCGGTTGACCAGTCTGCCCGATACGCCCGCGGCGTGATGCCCAGCACGGTACGGAAGTCATTCGAAAGGTGCGCATGATCCGCGTAGCCGAGCTCTGCGGCGAGCGCGCTCAGATCGGTTCGAGGCTCATCACGCACGCGCTGCGCCGCCTCTTGCAGACGGCGCCTGCGAATCATTGCCGCTGGTGGGAGTCCGATGTGACGACGGGCAAGCCTCTGAAGCGTGCGCGCTGAGACCGCAAGCCGCACTGCGGCGTCTTCTGCTCGAAGGACAGAGGCATCCGCAATCAGCATCCTCGACATCTCGTTCGCTTGACGCGCGACCGGACCGACCATCCCTGTGCGGGAGACGAGCCAGGCGGCGAACACCTCTACCGCCTGTTCGCGCCGTTGTTCACCGCCCGCATTCATCACCTCAGCCATTGCGTGGTGCAACTCGGGTACTTTGAACGCCACAGACGAGTCCAGAAGCGCGGCGGGATCATCGATCAGCGCGGCGACCGCCGCAGGACGCAGCAGCGCGCCAACACCCCACCCGCGCCCCGTCAAATCACGATGGGTGGCACTAGTCGACGCACCGACCAGTTCCACTCCCCCAGGCTCGATCACGAGGTTGAGCGCGGGGTACGCCACGACATGTTGCCGGGACGAGCGCCCGGCTTCGATGTCCCATTCCGGAATCCAGAACCACTCGACAAGGTCGACAGCAGCATCCGGTGGTAGCAGCCGGTGAAACTCCGGCATCCGCTTCGGGTAAAGAATTCCCCGCCGTGCGTCGATCATGTGTCGACAATAAAGCCGACCTGCGACATCGTGTCGCGAATTTCCAAGCGCGGCGGCCGAGCCGGCTCATAACGTGAACGGCATGACTACTACTTCTCCCGGCTTGACCGGCACTCACACCACTGACGGCCGCCCGAACAATGCGACTTCGCTCACTCCGTTCCTCGCGATCGAGGGAGCGGCTGAGGCAGTCAAGTTCTACCGTGATGTCTTCGGCGCGACCGTCATCGATGCCACAGAGATAGACGGTGCCGTCGTTCACGCTGACCTCGACTTCGGGCGGGGGCTCCTCCAGATCGGCGAGCCGAGATCCGAGTACGCCACTGTTGCCCCGCCCGTCGGCGATGCCGCCTGCTACTCGCTCGGTCTCTACGTACCTGACCTCGAGGCGGTGTTCGAGCGTGCAGTCGCCGCGGGCGTTGTCGTGCGCGAGGCGCTCTCGACGTTCGTCTCCGGCGACCGATTCGCCAGCATTCGCGATCCGTTCGGCGTTCGATGGTCGTTAATGAGCCGTGTCGAGGACCTATCTCCCGAAGAGAGCGCTCAACGCGTCGAGGAGTGGGCTGCGTCATTCAGCGAGTAGCAGCGTCTGAGCTCTCGCAGGTCGTTACGATAGGGAGCCCTGAATGCAGAAGAGCCGGTCTCCTCCTGTGGCGCCCTCACCTATGACAACGCGGCTTCACGCGCGGGACAAGAAGATAGAGAGTATGAGTCACTTTCGAGGACGTTGCAGAAGCATCTGGCGACGGATTTCAGCTGGTCCTGGACCGATGTGGTCGAGCTGACCCGAGTGGATACGAGGAACGACGAGTGAATTTCGACATGGACCTGCACAGGGACGCGGCTTTCGCATTCGGTCCCGCATCTTTGCGAACTGGCGGACTTCTCCCATACGAAGGGCGTGCGTTTATACAACGGGATACCGGGTTGCCTCCAGCCGTATTCGACGCGGAGCACGACGGTTGGCTCTCAGCGGATAACCCGATTCTCGTCCGGGGGCTGGTCAGGATCTTGCCGCTCGCGTGGCAAGGTGTCCCATCGAGCGAATACAACGCGCACGCCGAAGCTGGGCAAATCGCCAAGCTCGCATCGAGTATGCAGAGTACAGGCATGCATTGGGCCGGGAACTGGCGCGTGCTCGAACTCGAAGAACGCCGGGAGGACAGCATAGGTTCGTACACCGCCGCGCTCCGCGCGGCCGGGGCCACCCGGGCGGACTGCTGGACGTACTCCGAGACCGTGGGGATCGCGCTGGTGTGGGCAGGATTCGAAGACGAGGGGACGATGTCGCTCGCATTGCACGTCGTACCTGCCAGTTGGGTCTCCGAACGTCGGGTCACAAAGTCTGTTCGAGGCATCGATGTGCGCTGGTCATGGTCCGAGGTCATCGACCTCTACACGACCCGAATCGACGCTGAGGCGCCTGGCGGAAGCTAAGACAGCGGCTTAAGCTCCAGCGTTTGCCTATGCGCGCTCGGGCAAGCGCGGCCTGTCTGGTGCGCAGCATCCTGAATCACGACCGAACCGCGCTTCTCGTTACGATGGAGACTCTTCGAGAGGACCTCATGGACGCAACCGAGCTTTTGGACGTCGTGCGTACCGAGCATCTCGATACGCCGGTCCTCGACGATGTCGGGGATCTGCACGCGGATGCCGTCGTGCTCGAGCGTGGAGGTGGCGTCTGGAAGACCTACGTCGTCGACGATGAGCTCGCGATGATCACGCACACGCTGCGCACCTTCCCCGACGAGACGCGCGCACACTGGGACGTCCTGCACCGGCTGCGTCAGATCGCAGAAGCTCGTCGTACCGGCGCCGCGCAGCCCGACCACGCCGGCAGCAGACGCTCGGTGGAATTCGCGCCCAGTTCGATGCGCACGGGAGCGGTCATTCCTGGCGGCGTGCTCTCCGCTCTGGACACTCGAATCGACGAGCTTGCGACAACCAAAGACCGCCACGATCAGTGGCTCGCAGATGGCGCACCGCTTTTCTCCCGCGGCGACGCATGGATCGTGCCTCTCTCCTGGGAACCTGCGCTGGCCGAGAGAGACCCCACAGAGTGGCCGACTCTCCACGACCGTGCTGCCGCGCTGTGGAGAAGTATCAACATGGACTGCCAGTATTTCCATGGGAATGCGCTCGGGGTCGATCTTGACCCAGAGGTAGACAAGAGCGGCTACGCGGCCGAGTTGAGGCGCACCGGAGCGCGACGTGTGGATTGGTGGCGCTTCGGCAATTCCGCGCTGGCGGTGGTTCTGGTCGTCTACGGAGAACCGATCCCCGCACCCGTGACCCTCATGGCCGTGCACGTTGTGCCGATCGACTGGGTACGGGATTCTGCGAGACGCACGAAGTCGAAGCAGAAGCGCACGCCCGATCTCAGCTGGTCGTGGGCCGACGTCGTCGAGTTCACGCGCGTGGACAAGAAGGAACTGCGACCGAAGTTCGATTGACAGCGAAGCTCGGATGCTGGAGCAGAGGCTACGACAGCGGCTTGAGCTCGAGCGACCCTGGCTCGACACCGGCGGAAACCGTCGCGAAAGCGGTATAGCCATCGGCGGTTGACCGCTCCAGCAGCGCCTTGAAGTTCTTCACGCGGCGCTCTAGACGTACGCGACCCTTCGACGGGCTCAGGGAGCGAAGTAACGCGGCCTTGTGCGCGACGAGTTCAGCAACAGGCACATCAGCGTCGTGCACAAGGACGACCGCCTGGGTCTCGGCATCCGCATCCAACTCGACGAGGTCGACAAGACGCTCGAAGCCGAGCGAGAAGCCGACCGCGGGCACCTGCTGGCCGAGGAACCGGCCGATCATGCCGTCGTAGCGTCCGCCGCCACCGAGCGAATACGGCACAGAGGGGTGAGCAAGCTCAAAGATCGTGCCGGTGTAATAGCCCATCCCTCGTACGAGGAAGGGATCGAAGACAAGCGGAATCTCTTCAACGGTCGCCGCGGTCGAAGGGCGCCCAGCAGCAACAGCCTCGCCGATGCCAACGAGGTGTTGGACGATCTCATCCGGTGCGTTCTCCGGCAGCGCCTTGCGGATCTGTCGCTCGCCGAATGCGTTGTACTCCATCGTCTGCGCGCGACGAAGGAACGACTCGAAAGCATCGATAGCGGATGACGTGGCACCGCGCTCGCGAAGCTCAGCAACAATGCCGTCCGGTCCGATCTTGTCGAGCTTGTCGATCGTGATCAGCACGCTGGGGCGCTCGTCCCCCGCGAAGCCGAAGGAATCCAGCATCCAATCGAGCACGCGACGATCGTTGATGCGCACCGTCGCCCCCTCGAGCCCGAGGGCGTCAAGAGCGTCGAGCGAAGCGACCATGAGTTCGGCTTCAGCTCGAGAAGTGTCGTCGCCGATGATGTCGATGTCGCACTGCATGAACTGGCGGTAGCGCCCCTTCTGCGGCCTTTCTGCACGCCAGACCGGACCGATCTGAATCGCGCGGAACACACCAGGAAGCTGTCCACGGTTGCTCGCATAGAAACGCGCAAGCGGCACGGTGAGGTCATAGCGAAGGCCGAGATCTGACAGCTGCGAAATGTTGTCTGCTGCACGGCCAATCGCCTGACCAATGCTCTCGATCGCCTGAGCATCCAGCCCGCGTCGCAGCACGTTGTAGGCGAGCTTCTCGTTGTCGCCGCCCATGCCGGCATGCAGCCGTGAGTATTCCTCCAGGGCCGGCGTCTCGATCTCGTCGAAACCGTGCGTTCGGTAGAGCTCGCGGATGACAGAGAGCACACGCTCACGGCGCGCTTTATCAGCGGGGAGGATGTCGCGCATTCCGCGCGGCGGGTTCACAGTAGCCACGTCTCTATCTTTCCAGGTCAGCGCGCCTCGGCCGCACGGACCTCTTCTTCCAGCCCGCGCAGGCGCTCCCGCAGGGCGCGCTCGGCGTCCCAGCCGTTCTCACGAGCCTGGCTGACAAGGGCTAGCAACGCGTCACCAAGTTCGGATTCGGATTCGGGGGCCGGGCGTTTCATCGCGCCTTCGGCTCGCTCAACGACCGGGAGAGTAGCCGCGCGACCTACGAGCTTCTGGGCGAGCGCGAGCGCTGGCATCCCGCGCGGCACGCCATCGAGAACGCTCTTGCGTTCGCGCTTTTCAGCCGCCTTCGCAGCGTTCCAGTGCACAAGCACCTCTTCAGGAGTGTTCGCGACCGCGTCAGCGAAGACGTGCGGATGCCTCCTGACCATCTTCTCTGTCAACGTGTGCGCCACGTCATCGATGTCGAATGGATCATCCGGATCCTGAGCGGCAATGGCCGAATGAAACAGCACCTGCCACAACAGATCACCGAGTTCTTCGCGAAGGTCCGCACGCGTACCCTCTTCGACAGCGTCGATGACCTCATGCGATTCCTCGATGAGGTACGGCACGAGATCGCGATGGGTGATCTGCTGCGACCACGGGCATTTCTCGCGCACCGCCCGCATGACATTCGCTGCCTCGCGCAGCGCATCAAGATCGGTCATGTCACCTCCGAAGTCAAGAACTCGCCGCGGTGACGCGGCGATGCCACGCCGCCCGCAAGGACACAACGACCCCCGCCAAGATCACGGAGATCAGCGATCCCACAAGAACTCCAAGAATCGCCTGATCACGGATGGCATGATCTTCAGTGAATGCGAGATTAGCCAGCAACAGCGACACAGTGAATCCGATGCCGCCCAGAGTTCCTGCAGCCAACAGATCGGTGATCGTCAGCGCTGGCTTCTTTCCACGCGCGCCGATGCGCATTGCCACCAATCCAAACAATGTAATGCCGATGATCTTGCCCACCGGCAGCGCGACGGCGATGCCGAAGAACGCAGGCGAAAGCGCCGAGGGAGCAACGGCCGGAATGACCACGAACGCTGCGGCGAAAGCAAAGATCGGCAAGATCGCGCCGTTCACCCACGGCTCGAGCGCGTAGCGCGTGGGAGTGGCCACTGACAGCGTCATGGCGAGCCCCAGCATGACGCCCGCGATCGTGGCGTGGATGCCAGATGAGAGCACCAGGCCCCAGACAAGGACACCGACAATGCCCATGAGCACGCCGATGATCCACCGATTCTTCCCGGACAGCATCCTCGAAAGAATGCCGAAAACAACCACACCGACGACCGCCAGTAGCAAGTACAGCCAGTTCAGATCGTGGGCGAACAGCACCGCGATGAAGATGATGCCGATGATGTCGTCAAGAATCGCGAGGGCGAGCAGGAATGCGCGCACCGCCGTCGGCAGGCCCTTGCCGAATACCGCAAGCACTCCGAGGGCGAAGGCGATGTCTGTCGCGGTCGGAATCGGCCAGCCGGTCACGGTCCCCTCTCCCCCGGCGATCAGCAGATAGATGCCGATCGGCACCAGTACGCCACCCGCAGCCGCGATAGAAGGCTGCAAGGCCTTGCTGAAGGAGTTCAAATCTCCCACCGTGAGTTCGTACTGCAGTTCCATCGCGACGACGAAGAAGAAGATCGCGAGGAGTCCGTCAGAGATCCAGTGCGCCACCGACATATCAATGGCAGTACCGGGAATCGCGATATGGGTCTCCAGGACAGCATTGATCGGGCCAAACGTCGGCAGATTCGCGAGCAAAAGGCCGACAGCAGCGGCTAAGAGCAGGAGCACCGCGGGAAACTGCTGGGTGCGCAAGAGGTTTCGGGAGGCAGACATCGCCCCCATGTTATGCCCGTACTCGCACGGCCACGAGATGTCACATGGTCAGAACTAGCCATTTCACGGCGATAACCTCGAATAGTGACTCAAGATCCCCCGAACCCAGAGCCCACACCCACAGAAGCCATCCGCGTCATCGGTCGATTCGAAGCTGGCCGCGCAATTCCCGAAGAGATGCGCGCAGACGTCCGAATGCTGGGCGCGCTGCTCGGTCAGGTGCTGCGCGAGAGCGGGCACCCCGGACTGTTCGAAGACGTCGAACGTCTGCGGCTCGCGAGCATCCAAGCGTACGAGGAAGAAAGTAGCGACGCGTTCGAGCGTGCCACCGCGATCGCGGACTCGTTCACCGTCGCACGCGCAGACGAAGTCGCACGCGCCTTCACCTGCTACTTCCACCTCGTAAACCTTGCCGAAGAGCACCAGCGCGTGCGGATCCTCCGCGAGCGCACAGGTAAAGCGGGCCGTGAGGGAGCGACAGACACCGTCGCCACGGCCTTCGCGCAGCTGTGCCGTGAGGTCGGGGAAGACGAAGCCCGACGCCGACTGGACGACCTCCGATTCCACCCCGTCTTCACCGCGCACCCCACAGAGGCTCGCCGTCGTGCGGTGTCCACCAGCATTCGTCGCCTGTCTGAATTGCTCGGCCAGCACGATGTCGCAAGCGACGGCGGCTCCGAACAGCGCCGCGCACATCGCCGGATGCTGGAAGAGGTGGACACGCTGTGGCGCACTGCGCCCTTGCGCGCGCAGAAGCCGGCACCGACCGACGAGGTTCGAACCGTCATGTCGGTGTTCGATGAGACCCTATTCACTACCGTGCCGCACGTGTATCGCCGCATCGACGATGCTCTGCGCGGTGAGGACTCCGGTGCAAGCGCTCCTGTGGTTCCCGCGTTCGTGCGGGTTGGATCATGGGTCGGTGGCGACCGCGATGGAAACCCCTTCGTAACAGCATCCGTCACGCGTGAGGCGGCACAGATCGCCTCCGACCATGTGCTGCGTGGCCTGGAGCGCGCGATCGCCCGCATCGGCCGCAGCCTCACACTCGATGCAGAAGGAACTCCGCCGAGCGCTGCGGTTGTTGCACTATGGGACACGTTCGTGGCATCCGACGAGGCAGCCGCGTCGGACATCGCGGCGCGCTCCCCCGAGGAGCCGCACCGCCGCGTGCTGCTCGTCATGGCAGAGAAGATCTCCGCAACTCGCCAACACGAAACCGGCGGTTACGGCAGTCCCGAGGAATTGCTGGCAGATCTGCGCGCCGTGCAGGATTCGCTGGCCGCATCCGGTGCCCGACGTCACGCCTTCGGCGGCATCCAGCACCTGATCTGGCAGGTCGAAACGTACGGCTTCCATCTCACTGAACTCGAGGTGCGCCAGCACTCCCAGGTGCACCGGGAGGCACTGGCTGAGCTCACCGCGGGCGGAGACCTGAGCGAGAAGACACAGGAAGTGCTGGAGGTCTTCCGCGCGGTCGCCGATATTCAACGCGACTACGGTCTACGCGCCGCGGGACGTTACGTCGTGTCGTTCACGCAATCTGCCGAAGACCTGGCGAATGTACACCGCCTCGCACGCTACGCACTCGGCGACGACGTTCCCGTTTTGGATGTCGTTCCGCTGTTCGAGACCTTCGCCGATCTTCAGGCGGCTCCTGAGATCCTCACCCAGGTTGTGGAGTTCCCCGAATTCCACGCGCGCATGGCCACGACAGGAAACCGGCTGGAGGTCATGCTCGGCTATTCCGACTCGTCGAAAGACGTCGGTCCGGTCGCAGCAAACCTGGCGCTGTATGAAGCCCAGCAGAAGATCGCCCTGTGGGCGAAGGATGCTGGTATCGCACTGACCCTGTTCCATGGCCGTGGCGGCGCCCTCGGCCGCGGCGGCGGGCCTGCGAATTCCGCAATCCTCGCACAGCCGCCGCATTCAGTCGATGGGCGCTTCAAGCTCACCGAGCAGGGCGAGACGATCTTCGCGCGTTACGGCGAGCCTGCAATCGCGATGCGGCACATTGATCAGGTCGCCGCCGCGACGCTGCTGGCCTCCTCACCCGGCGTCGAAGAGCGCATCAGCAGCGCAGCCGCCCGCTTCTCGGATGTGGCAGCCGTGATGGATGCTGCGTCACGTGAGCGCTTCTTCTCACTGGTCAAGGCGGAGGGCTTCGCGCCCTGGTTCGCCACGGTAACTCCGCTGGAAGAAATCGGACTACTGGCACTGGGCTCGCGTCCTGCTCGTCGTGGCCTCTCTGTCGAGTCGCTTGAGGACCTGCGCGCGATTCCGTGGGTGTTCGCCTGGACGCAGGCACGTATCAACCTCGCGGGCTGGTTCGGACTGGGATCGGCGCTGGAAGCGGTCGGTGATGAGGCGCTCCTCAAGGACGCATACCGCGACTGGCCGCTGTTGCAGACCATGATCGACAATGTCGCCATGAGCCTGGCCAAAACCGACGAGCGCATCGCACGCCGATACCTCGCTCTCGGCGACCGCGATGATCTGGCACAGCTGGTGCTCGACGAACTCGCCCTCACCAAGAGCTGGGTCATCCGCCTCACTGGTGGTGACGCCCTGCTGGAGAACAAACCAATCCTGCAGCGGGCTGTGACGCTGCGGAGCCCGTATGTGGATGCACTGTCTCTATTGCAGCTGCGAGCACTGCGCGAACTGCGTTCGGCGGCGTCCGTTGAACCAGCCGGATCCGGCGCAGATGACGAACAGCGACGCCTGCTGTTGCTGTCCGTCAGCGGCGTCGCTGCTGGCCTTCAGAACACTGGATAAACCCCACCTGAAACCCCGCGTGTTTCAGCCTGGAAACCCGCGGGGTACAGTGGAAACTCGTGCCGGACCTTGCACGCCCTCTTATGCGACACGATCGCACCCCATGACACTCTTCAGAAAGTCGTCCCGCGTGACCGCTACTCTTACCGAATTTCACCCGCTCACCGAGTCTGTACAGCCGGTCTTCGACACGGTTCTGGCGCGCAGCCCGCACGAGCCGGAGTTCCAGCAGGCCGTGCACGAGGTGCTCGGAACGATCTCCCCAGCACTTGAACAGCATCCCGAATACGTCGATGCTGGCATCCTGGACCGGATCGTCGAGCCGGAGCGTCAGATCATGTTCCGCGTGCCGTGGATGGATGATTCCGGCAAACTGCAGGTCAACCGCGGCTACCGCATCCAGTTCTCTTCTGTGCTCGGCCCGTACAAGGGCGGCCTGCGTTTTCACCCGTCGGTGAACCTGTCGATCATTAAGTTCCTTGGTTTTGAGCAGATCTTCAAGAACGCTCTCACCGGCCAGGGCATCGGCGGCGCAAAGGGCGGTAGCGATTTTGACCCGCACGGTCGTTCGGATGCTGAGGTCATGCGCTTCTGCCAGTCATTCATGGGTGAGCTCTACCGCCACTTGGGTGAGCACACCGACGTTCCGGCCGGCGACATCGGCGTGGGTGGCCGTGAGATTGGCTACCTTTTCGGCTCGTACCGCAAGATCACGAACCGCCACGAATCGGGCATGTTCACCGGCAAGGGCACCGGCTGGGGTGGCGCTGAGGTGCGCACCGAGGCCACCGGTTACGGCGCGGTGTTCTTCGCGCAGGAAATGCTCGCCGTGCACAACGAGTCGCTTTCAGGAAAGCGCGTAGGCATCTCCGGCTCCGGAAACGTCGCCATCTACGCCATCCAGAAGGCGTGCCAGCTCGGCGCGACTGCCGTCACGGCATCCGATTCTTCCGGGTACATCGTTGACGACGCTGGCATCGATCTCGATCTGCTCCGCCAGATCAAGGAGGTCGAGCGTGCACGCATCGTCGAGTACGCCAACCGTCGCCCGAGCGCGCGCTTCGTCGAAGGTGGCAGCGTCTGGGAGGTTCCCGTCGACATTGCGGTGCCTTCCGCTACGCAGAACGAGCTCAGCCTGGCGGATGCCGAGGCCCTGATCGCCAATGGAGTGCGTGCTGTTTCTGAGGGCGCGAACATGCCGTGCGTGCCAGAGGCGGTCGCCGCATTCCAGCAGGCGGGCGTGCTGTTCGCACCGGGTAAAGCTGCAAACGCTGGAGGGGTAGCAACCTCTGCGCTGGAAATGAGCCAGAACGCTGCGCGCCAGCGCTGGACCTTCGGCGATAGCGAGAACAAGCTGCGCGAGATCATGTCCGACATTCACGACGCTGCTTTCAAGGCTGCCGAGAAGTACGGCGTTCCTGGTGACTATGTCGCTGGTGCGAACATTGCTGGGTTCCAGCGCGTCGCGACGGCGATGCTCGCCCAGGGCGTCATCTGAGAACACCGGCACGACAACGAAATGCCTCAGGCGCTGCAGAGCCTGAGGCATTTTATTGCCAACGCCAGGACATGGCAGGTACACCCGTCGGCCCGTTTCAACGATGGGATGCCGAAACCTCGAGTTTCGGCAGACATCTGTGGATTTCCACCGACATCTGTACCGCGGCTCAGGCTGGATGATCGTCCGCGTGCCGCGCGAGCGATCGACCGTAGCGTTCGGTGAGTTGCACCATCAGATCAGGGGTGTCTCGGTCGACGCCGAATACATGCCCCGGGAAGTCGAGATCCGGCTGCGCCTCGGCGATAGCATCCGCTTGATCCGGTGAGAACAGCTGCACGGGGTCGCCCACCGCAACCCAGCCGATCGGCACGACGGTGCTTTCGGGGAGCAGCGCACGCCGCATCACGATCGCATTGACTCGAACCTCGCAGCGATCACCGACGTGCGCACCGTTGAACACTCGGGCGCCTGAGGCGAAGAACACTTCATTACCGACGGTCGCTCCGGCGATACTCGCGAGCGTGCCAATGAGCGTGTGCGACCCGATGTGCACGGCGTCGGCGGCCGTGGCGCGAATCAGCGCGTTCTCCATCACGATGACGTTGTCACCGAGAGTGATCGGTCCGCCCTCCGCCGTGATGACGGCACCGTGCAGTACCTGGCAGTCCTCGCCTATCGTCACATCGCCGGAGATAACGGCGGTGGGAGCGATGACGGCAGTGTCATGAATCCGGGGCCGAGCCCCGAGGTGCTCGTACAACATGAGGCCAGCGTAGCGCTCAGCGCCCGCATTCGGGTGCGCGGTCGAGCGGCGGTCAGGCGGCGCAGC
>DQHP01000154.1 GCA_003524435.1 Microbacterium sp. | reverse complement strand
TGGGGGAGCGCACCGGCGAGCACGCCCGCTGCCTGGCGTGCCATTCCCAAGGCGACGTACTCTGCGGGTTCGGGGAACGCGACCGGCAGAGAGAAGACTTCGCCCGCCACCTGCTGGAGTGCACGGTAGCGCGCACCGCCGCCGACGAACAGGGCACGAGAGCCCCGCACTCCTGCCCGCTCTACGGCTGTGCAAGCATCGGCGAGGGAACAGACAACTCCCTCGACCGCCGCGCGGGCCAGAGCGGGCGGAGTGAGATTTGCCAGTGTGATGCCCAGGAGAGTGCCCGTGGAATCAGGGAGGTTCGGAGTGCGCTCGCCCGCAAGATACGGCACGAGTTGCAGTCCATCGGCGTCGCCGCTCAGCGCCAGTTCATCGAAAGCAACCGGATCGACACCGAGCAGCCGTGCAGTGGCATCCAACACGAGCGACGCATTCAACGTGCATGCCAGCGGAAGGTAGCCGCCAGTGGCATCAGCGAAGCCGGCGACCAGTCCACTGGCATCCCTCGTCGGGGTATCTGAGACCGCGAAGACAGTTCCTGAGGTTCCCACAGAGACGACGAGGTCCCCTGCGCGTGCGCCGATGCCGAGCGCTGCGGCGGCGTTGTCGCCCGCTCCTGGGCCGATTTTCGCACCCGACGGAGTTGTCCCGGCAGATTCCAGCGGGCCGAGCACGCGCGGCACGATCGGTCGTCGATCGAGGATGCTCTCAAGAATGTCGTAGCGGTAGTCGCCGCCTTCGGCGTCGTAGTATCCCGTGCCAGAGGCATCCGAGCGGTCTGTCGTGAGCGCGGCAAGATCGGCATTGCCGATGCCGTGGCCGGCCAGGCGCCAGGTCAGCCAGTCGTGCGGAAGGCAGACCGCCGCAATTCGGGCTGCGTTTTCTGGCTCATTGCGGGCGATCCAGGCAAGTTTGGTGACGGTGAAGGATGCCACGGGCACCAGCCCGACGGCCTCAGCCCACCACGCGGCACCTTCGTCGCCGCGTTCGTCGATCAGCCGCTCGGCGTCAGGAGCGGAGCGGGTGTCGTTCCACAACAATGCGGGTCGGATGACCGCACCATCGGCATCGAGGATGACGCAGCCGTGCTGCTGCCCGCCGATCGAAACGGCCTCAACGTCATCAAGGCCGCCCGCGGCGGCGATCGCCTCTTGCAGTGCTTCCCACCAGGCTTCCGGATCAACCTCGGTGCCCGCGGGATGCGCAGCGCGACCAGATCGAATGATCCGCCCCGTTTCGGCATCACAGACGACTACCTTGCAGGACTGCGTTGAACTGTCGACGCCGGCGATGAG
This sequence comes from Microbacterium sp., assembly GCA_003524435.1. Lineage (GTDB taxonomy): Bacteria > Actinomycetota > Actinomycetes > Actinomycetales > Microbacteriaceae > Microbacterium. Next base: position 32,221 of record DQHP01000154.1, on the reverse strand, counting down.
AGTCATATACCTACAATGCCAGGTTTGCGGAGTCGGCAAGCTCGGTGAGCAGCGCCCGGGCCCCCGATGTGTGCAACACCTCAAGGGCATGCAGGTACGGTTCGGTGAAGGCTGCGCGTTCGGCGAGGTCGCCGAACAGTTCGCGATCGCGGACAAAGGCCAACGGGTCATCCGTGTTGCGGGCCGCGGCCATCACCTGGTCGCGAAGGTTGTCGACGATCTCGATCGGCTCACCCTGCTCGTCGATACCCGTGGCATAGCGCGCCCAGGATGCCACGATCGCGGCCGATCGCGTCACAGAGCCGCCAGCATCCAACCGTTCACGGATCACCGGAACAAGCCATTTCGGGATGCGATCGCTGGACTCAGCACACAGACGCGCAACGGTGTCGCGAATCTCTGGATTGCTGAACCGGCTAATGAGCTCTTCGCGATATGCGGCCACATCGATGCCGGGCAGCGGGCGCAGCGTTGGCGTGCCCTCCTCGAGCATGTACCGGCGCAACAGGTCCGCAATCAGCGGATCGCTGGTGGCCTGATCGGCGAGGCGGTAGCCCAGTAGATGCCCGAAATAGCAGAGCCCCTGGTGGGAAGCATTGAGCAGACGCAGTTTCATCAACTCATAGGGCTCGACGTCGTCGACGAGTTGCACTGCGGTCGACTCATAGGGCGGGCGGCCATTGCCGAACGACTCTTCCAGCACCCACTGGAAGAACGGTTCGCACACCACCGGCCAGTCATCGGTGAGCCCGGTGATCTTTTGCGCCTCCGCGCGATCCTCATCCGTTGTCACAGGAGTGATGCGATCGACCATGGAGTTGGGGAAGTGGGTGTTCTCGCTGATCCACTCTGCCAGCTCCGGATCTTTCGCCTCGGCGTAGGTCAAGATGGCGCGGCGAGCGATGCGCCCGTTGTCTTGCAGGTTGTCGCAACTCATCACAGTGAATGGTGCGGTTCCGGCTTCGCGGCGCAGCCGCAGCGCCTCTGTGATGAGTCCGAATACGGTGCCAGGTTGCGCGCCAGGTACAAGATCGGCAGCGACTGCGGGAGTGTCGAGCAGAAACTCGCCCGTCGACTGGTTGATGTTGTATCCGCCTTCGGTGACAGTCAGCGAGACGATACGAGTGGTCGGGGCTGTCAGCAGATCAAGGACAGCGTCGACACCGTCATCGTGGACGGTCAGCATTCCGAGGATCGAACCGATCACCCGGGCATTGCGAGTGCCATCAGCGTGCTTCTCGATCAGTGTGTACAGGCCGTCCTGGTCCGCGAGGATGCTGCGCATTCGAGAGTCTTCTTTGCGTACGCCGATGCCCATAATCGCCCAGTCGGATGCTTCGCCGCGGCCCAGCAGTTCGTCGAGAACGAGTGCCTGGTGAGCACGGTGGAAGCCACCGACGCCGAAGTGGGCGATGCCCGGTGTGAGCGCGGTCCGGTAATAGCTGGGCACCACCACTGAGGAGTTGATGTCGCCGAGGGTTGAGGTTGAGAGGTGAGGCATGATTCTCTCCTATGTCGTCAGGACTGAGTGGGTGAGGCGGCAGCGACGATCACGGCGTCATCGCGCAGTGCGCGTGCCGTCGCTGCGGCATCTGCGCTGGCGATCACGACGTCAAAGTCAGAAACGTTCGCGAACACCGTGAAATGTTGTGGATCGGAAGCTCCAGCGCTCAGCGCCAACACCGTGCGCTGTGCGCCATCGAGGGCAGCGCGGCGCAGAAGAGCGTCCGCGGGAGACGCCAGCAGATCGCCTGCCTCGGTGCATCCTTCGGCGAAGATGATGACGAGGTCAACACGGAGATCGGCGAGAGTCATACGAGCCCACTCTCCGCTCTGCGATCCGGTGGCAGAAACTTCGCCGCCGAGGGAGATGATCTCGATGCCAGGGCGCAGGCTCGTGGCGATTGCGAGATCCAGCAGCGGAGTAATGACGGTCAGTTCGGTGTCTTGTGGCAACAAGCCGATGAGGGGATCTGCGGAGCCATCACCGTCAAGGTACACCGCGCCGTTGGAGGGAACTTCGAGGGCAACTCGTTCGAAGAATGCGCGGTCGCTCTCATCCGGTAATGCGACCGAACGTGCCGTTGTCGCCGGACGAACCGCGCCGCCATGTGCCCGTGTCAGGCGGCCATCATTTTCTAATGCGCGCAGGTCGCGCCGAATCGTCTCCTCAGAAACGTTGAGCCGCGCGGCAAGATCTGTGACCTCAACTCGTCCCGCGCTCTCAATGAGAGTGGCGATGCTTTCGTGCCGCTCCGATGCAGAAAGCGCAGAGCGCTCACCGTCAGATGCCGTCTGCTTGTCAGTGTTCACTATTTGATTGCTCCCATTGCAAGGCCACGCACCAGGCGCTTCTGCGCCACCCATCCGGCGATCACCACCGGTAGAACAGCCAGCGTAGCTGCCGCAGAAAGGACAGCGAGGAACTGTCCGCGCCCGTCGACGAAGCTGCCGAGGAATGGTGGTGTCGTTCGTGCGACGGTCGATGTGAGCAGGCTCGCAAGGAAGTACTCGTTCCAGGCAAAGATGAAGCAGATAAGTGCTGCAGCGGCGATGCCGGGGGCAACGATCGGCAGCACGACCCTGACAAGTTCTGTCCAGAACTTCGCTCCGTCGATCTGTGCTGCTTCGATGATCTCGAGCGGCACCTCGGCAAAGAACGATCGCATCATCCAGATTGCCAGCGGAAGATTCATCCCCACGTACAGCACCGATAGTGCAGTGATGTTGTCCAGTGCGCCGAGATTCTGCAACAGCAAATAGATCGGGATGATCGCCGCAGCGATCGGCAAGAACTTCGTAGAAATGAAGAAGAACAGGGCATCCGTGGACCTCACCAATGGACGCACCGAGAGTCCGTATGCTGCCGGAATCGCCAGTAGGAGGACGATCACCGTCGACATGACACTCGCGGTCAGTGAGTTCGTCAGATACGCGGCGAAGCCGCGGTCCAGAACATCTTGGAACCGATCGAAGCTGAGTTCGGTGAAGAACGTCGGAACGGCCGTGGCAGCCGCGCGTTCGGATTTGAACGCGGTGAAGACCATCCACGCTACGGGGAAGAAGAATCCGAGGACGATGACCCACGTCGCCAGCGTGATCGCCGTCGAGACGATGCGCTGGCGGACTGGACGGCGGCGGGTAATGGTGGCGGAGGACATCAGCGGGCTCCTTCAGTGCGGAAGATCTTGAACAGCAGGCGCAGCGCCACCGTGGCGACGATGATCGTCAGAAGGACGGTGAGCACGCCGTAGGCGGCGGCTTCACCGATTTCGAGCCCGACGAAGGCGCGTTCGTACAGCAGATACGGGAGCGTCTTCGTCCCGCCGGTGCCTCGCGTCATAATCGCGATGGGATCGAAAACCTGCAACAGCATGATCGTGCCAAGCAGCACGGCCAGCTCAATGTAGGTGCGCAGGTGGGGCAGCGTCATATAAAAGAAGGAGCGGAAGGGTCCGGCGCCATCGACCGCGGCAGCTTCGAGAATCTCTCCTGATTGGCTCTGGAGTCCGGCGAGAATGATCAGCATCATGAACGGCGTGAACTGCCAGGTCAGCACCATGACGATCGTGAGTATGGGCAGATCCGTGTTCCAGGCGACGGGCGGGATGCCGACGAGCGAGAACAGCCAATTGACCATGCCGACATTCGCGTCGAGCATCGACCATTTCCAGATCAGTGCAGCGGCGGCAGGCATCATCAGAAACGGGGTGATTAGCAGGGTTCGGGCAAGGCCCTGCCCGAAGAACTTCCTATCGAGCAGCACCGCGAGGAACAGTCCGAGAATCACCGAGAAAAGAACGGAACCACCGGTGATGAGGACTGTCGCGAAGAGCGACTCCACGAAAACGCCGTTGCTGAAAACCTTCACGTAGTTCGCGAGCCCGACGAAAGCTTGATCGCCGGGGCGCTGCAAGTTCCAACGCTGGGTCGAGTAGTAGATGGTGACAAGGAACGGCACCTGGGTGATGACGATGGCGGCGATCAACGCCGGCCAGACCAGCGCGCGTGCGAGGCGTAGCTCGCGACGATCGCGTGTGGTGAGAAGCCGCTTTGGTTTGCGGCGGCGTTTCGTCTCGGGCGGGACCGTAACGAGTTCGGTGGTCATGTGATGATCTCCTCGGGCTGAGCAAAGGGGTGAGGGGAGGAAGCGGACTCACCTCCTCCCCTCAGTGCGTCTACTTCTGTGCCGCTCCGGCTTCTTCGCCGAGCTTCTGCCCGGCATCCAGGGCCTCTTCGACGGTTGCTCGTCCGGCGAACACCTCGGCGATCTCTTGCGAGACCTGGTTGCCGAGATCTTGGAACTCGGGGATCGTGACGTACTGGATGCCCACCCACGGCTGCGGAGCAACGCCCGGTTGCTTCGGGTTGACCGACGTCATGATGTCCTTCGTCAGGCTGGCAAACGCGCCCGCTTCTTCCTGGTATTCGGGAATTTCGTAGGTAGATTCACGCGATCCCGGGGGGACGCGGCTCCAACCGAGCTCTTCGCCGACGAGCTTGATGTAGTCCTTGCTGGTCGCCCAGCTCACGAACTCCCATGCCGCTTCTTGTTTCTTCGATGTCTTCGGAATGGCGAGGTTCCATGCCCACAGCCACCCTGACTCTTCGGTTTCAACGACCGGAGCATGTGTGTACCCGACGTTGCCGGCAATGTCACTGAGCTCCGGGGATTCGACAGGGCCCGCGGCCGACGTGGCGTCGTACCACATGGCTGTCTTGCCCTGTGCGAACAGGTTCAGGCATTCGGTGTATCCGGTCGAAACCGGGTCTGCTTGGCCAGCATCCTTGACGAGGTCGGTGTAGAACTGCACAGCCTCGGTGAACTCGGGGCTGTTGATCTGCGCGTTCCAGTCCTCATCGAACCAGTTGCCGCCGAACGTCTGGACCACCGTGGTCAGCGGTGCGAAAAGCTCACCCCAGCCAGGCTTGCCTCGCAGACAGATGCCAGCCACGTCGTCGGTCTTGACGGCCCTGGCTGCATCCGCGACCTCCTGCCATGTCGGGTGCTCAGAGAGCGTCACACCGGCATCAGCGAGGATCTCCTTGTTGTACATGAGGAAGGAACTCTCGCCGTAGAACGGCACCGCGAAGAGCTTGTCGTCAACGGTCAGCGCTTCGCGCACCGGAGTGAGGATGTCGTCGACGTCATAACCTTCGGTGTCTGCTGCGATGTCGGTGAGGTCAGTGAGCCAGTCGTTTGCGCCCCAGATGGGAACTTCGTAGCTGCCCACGGTGACGATGTCATACTGTCCGCCCTTGGTCGCAACGTCCTTCGTGACGGCGTCGCGCAGGTCGTTCTCTTCCATCTGGATGAAATTGACCTTGATGTCGGGGTGGTCGGCCTCGAATTCACCCTTCAGCTCTTCCATGTCTTTCATCTGGGGGTTGTTCACCGTGGCGAGGGTGAGCGTTGTTGTATCGCCGCCGCCCCCACCTGTGCCCCCGCCGCCTGCTCCAGCGCAGCCACTGGCCGCCATCGCTGTGGCTGCGAGTACAGCTGCCGAGGTCACCCAGCGCTTTCTCCGCGAGATCGTGTCCATGATGTACCTTTCGTCGTTGAGTTGTCCCAAAGTTTGACGTCGTTGTGTGGAACCGAGGTTTGGAACAGCACGCTCATGTGATGCGATGACCATCTTGACCGTTCAATATTCAATTTGCAACACTTTCGGGCATGAAATGAAAAGAAACAGGCGTAGACTGGGCTGAAACATCATTGAACAGTCACCGATGACGCATAACTGCCCGACAGGAGACACCGATGTACCCTGCTGAACGCAAACTCGCGATCCTCGCCGAAGCGAGCGCCGGAGACGGTCGTGTCTCTGTCGCGCTTTTGAGTACGCGGCTCGGTGTGACCCCCGCCACGATTCGTCGCGATCTCGGTGATCTCGAGCGCGAGGGGATGCTGCGCAGGCAGCACGGCGGAGCGCGGCTGATTCGCACGTTGCCGTTCGAGCTCTCACTGCCTGATCGACGCAGCACCGAGCGGGTGGAGCGTGCGCGGATCGCTCGCGCCGTGGTGGAGATGCTTCCGCAGGACGGTGTCGTGTTGCTCGATTCTGGAGCGCTCATTCTCAGCATTGCCGAAGCGTTTCCGGCGAATCGTCACTTGATGGTCGTGACAAACAACCTTCCGGCGGCCCGCCTGCTGGCAGGGCACAAGTCACTGGCCACGCTGGTGTTGCCAGGGCGAGTGCGTCATCTGACGCAGGCATCTGTCGACGAATGGACGCGGTCACGGTTGAGCGGACTCAATGTCGACCTGGCTGTCATTGGAGCGAATGGGGTGACTGCTGGCGGCGTCACGACCACGATTCCGGCAGAGGCTGCGGTGAAGCGCGCGATGATCGTCGCGGCCCAGCGCCGGGTTCTCGCGGTCACCGCGTTGAAGTTCGGGGTGCGATCGTTCTGCGAGTTCGCCGCACTCGATGACTTTGATGAGATCGTCACCGACGCGCGAATCGACGAGGTCCAGCGTCGCGAGATCACGGATGCTGGCGGAGCGCTAACCGTCGTCGACGCGCAACAGCCCGACGTCTGAGCGGCGGGGGCTTACCGAAGGTCACCGCTCATATGAGCGCTCGGTATTCCAGTTCGAGCGTGGCTACTAAGCTCGCCCCATGGCAGGAAACACCACTGAACCGCTTCTCGGCCGAGTCGCCATCGTCACCGGGGGCGCCCGCGGCCTCGGCCTTGCGATGGCAGAAGCCCTCGCCGGCGCAGGCGCCGATGTCGCTCTTCTTGACCGACTCGATACTGTCGCCGATGCCGCGAGCGCACTGCAGAACAGCTCTGGTCGCCGCTGCATAGGCGTCAACGTTGACGTCACCGCCGAAGCATCCGTCTCTCAGGCCTTTGACGATGTCACGCGCGAGCTGGGCGCAGCGGACGTGCTCGTCAACAGTGCCGGCATCACTCTTGGCACGCCACTGATCGAGACACAGGTTGAGAATTGGCAACGCGTGTTTGACGTTAACGTCACCGGCACATTCATCGCCAGCCGTGAGTTCGCCAGGCGACACGTGGATGCCGCGCACGGGAAGCCCGCAACAATCGTGAATGTCTCGTCGATGTCGGCGTTTGCCGTGAATATTCCGCAGACGCAGGCGGCATACAACACTTCCAAGGCGGCAGTGTCGATGCTCACCAAGAGCGCGGCGATCGAATGGGGCCCGCTCGGCATTCGCGTCAATGCCATTGCGCCGGGGTACTTTGCGAGCGATATGACCCGGGATTTTGTGGCGGCGAATCCGGACATGGCCGAGGATTGGGTGCGCCGCATCCCCGCGGGGCGTATGGGAGAGCCGGGAGAGCTGGGTGACCTGCTGGTTTATCTTGCGAGCGAGCGCTCGAGCTATGTCGTTGGCCAGAGCATTCTGATCGACGGAGGCTACACCAGCGTGTGAGCCCCGGCGGGACAATAGGCTGAGAGCATGCCCGTACCGTCCCACCGTTCGGAGGCCTTCCGAGCTGCTGCGCTCGATTTCGGAGGGTCCAGCGGTCGTGTCGTCAGCGCGACGCTTAGGGGCGACCAGTTGCACATCGACGGCGTGCGACGCTTTCGCAATCGCACGTTCAGCAACGAGCAGGGTATGCGGTGGGACGCGCAACGGTTGTACCGCGACGCCGTTGAGGGGCTGAAGTCTCTCCGTCGTGATGGGACAGCGTTTGAGAGTGTTGGTGTTGACACCTGGTCCGGCGATTACGGTTTGCTTTCCGCTGCGGGCCTGATCGACGCACCGTTTCACCAGCGGGACGCGCGCACGGAGCGCAGTTTCCCGCTGGTCAACGAGGTGTTGCCCGCGGCTGACGCGTTTCACGAGACCGGCATCACCGCGTTGCCGATCATGACGATCTATCAACTCATGGCTGATCAGTCAGCAGGCCGACTCGAGGCGGTGAGGCGGATGCTGCTGATGCCCGACCTGTTCTCCTACTGGCTCGGCGGTGCAGAGGTCGCTGAAGCAACCAATGTGTCGAGTACGGGTCTCGCGCTGACCGGCGGGCGTGGGTGGGATCACGAGCGCATCGCAGCGCTGGGGCTTCCGCCGCGAATCTTCGCCGACGTCGTCGCGCCAGGCACCATTACCGGCCGCGTCCACGAGGGGATCCTGCCCCGCGGAGACGTGACCGATGTCACCACTGTCGCGTCGCACGACACGGCCAGTGCCGTTATCGCGGTGCCCGCTACCGACGAGAACTTCGCGTTCGTGTCGTGCGGCACGTGGGTGCTGACCGGGGTCGAAGTCGACGAGATCATTACAAGTGACGCAGCCCGCGCGGCGGGGTTCACCAATGAACTGGGACTCGACGGCACCGTGCGATTCCTGCGCATTGCCCCAGGGCTGTGGATCGTCAACGAGTGCATACGGGAGTGGGGCCTGGGCGGGTGGGACGCCCAAAGCCAGTCCGCGCGCGACGAACTGTTTGCACGCGCGGCGGGGGCGTCAGCATCCGACTTTCTTTTCGACGCGGGCGATCCGCGCCTGTTGCGCCCCGGGCAGATGACCGGGCGCATCGCAGAACTTATCGCCGAGGCGGGCGGGCGCATGCCCGCTGACCGTGTCGGCATCGTGCGTTTAGTGCTCGAGAGCCTGGGGGCGTTCGTGGCACGACAGGTGGCAGAGGCCTCGACCTTGTCAGGAGTCGACGTGCGCGTGATTCACCTCGTCGGAGGGGGATCGGAGTCGCCGATTCTTGCCCAGTCTGTCGCCGATCATTCGGGCCTGCCCGTGCAAGCAGGGCCGACAGAAGCAACCTCTATGGGCAATATCCTCGTACAGGCTCGCGCACACGGCGCCGTGCAGGGCAGCCTGGGCGACCTGCGCCGGGTCGTTCGTGCGTCGTCTCAGCTACACCGATACGAACCCTCGCGCGCGGTCCGTTCGATGGGAAGCTAGTCCGTCAACGCCAGCAGGCGGCGCGCGAGCGCCGCGTCGGTGACGAGCGAGTCAATGAGGCCTGAGCGAAGTGCCGCGGCGATGGCATCCGTTTTCGACGGGCCGCCCGCCACAGCGATGACCTCGGGGATAAGGCGCAGCTGCTCTGTCGACACCGCGAGCGAGCGTTCGGCCACCGATCCGACTGGTGTGCCTGTTTCGTCGATCAACGTGGCACAGATCTCAGCCTTCACTCCGGCCGCCAGCAGCTCATCGAGCACTCCTGCGCGCCCGGCATTGTCGTAAAGTTGCGAATCGGGCGGGCTCCAGGAACCAATCGCGACAACAGCCTTGGTCACGGAATCAAAACGCCGGAACGTCTCTTTGATGCTGGGTTCTCGCCGAAGAGCGGATGCCGTGGCCGCCGTCTCTACGAGCAACGGCGCGAAAATCGCGCGGGAGCGGCCGCCAGAAATGCGACTGACCTGACGGATGACTTCGACACCGTTCTCAGGGGTAGCGGCCGCAACACCAGCGAGCTGGACCACCTCACACATGGCGAGCGTACGCAGATGCCCAGCCATCGCCGCGAGGGTGCGCCCGGCGGTGAGACCGAGCACATCGACGTCGGTAACAATCTCGCTGAGCAGTTCTGCCGCCGCACGTCCGAGGCGATCCTGAATGAGATCGGGAGTTGTTCCGGGGATGATCACAGCGAGCGCGCGAGTGAGACCGAATCGTGTGCGCAGCTGCATCGACAGGTCAAGATCGAGCGAGTCCGGCGCATCGATGGTGATTTTCACGAGCCCGTGCTCGAGTGCATCATCCAGCATCCGGGCAATTTTGAAGCGAGAGACGCTGAGCTCATCGGCCAGTTCTGTCTTCGTCAAGCCGTCCAAATAATGCCGGCGCGCGACATGTGAGATTCGCACTAGCTCGTCGGGGCCCATTTCGCCTCATGTCTCGTCGGGTCAGGTTGGTTTAGCCTACCCCGCCTTTTCCAAATCCGCTCATGTGAGCGCGCAGTTGTCTCATTCGTATTTATTGTTCTACTCTCGGTGAGCAAGCAAGCACACGAAGGAGCCCGATGATGCGCACAGAATTGCCGACAACGATGCGTGCCAGCGTGCTGGTGCGAGCGGGGGAACTCACCGTTGAGACGCGTGGCGTGCCGTCACCGGACGCTGACCAGGTGATCGTCCAGGTGAACGCAGTGGGGATCTGCGGTTCGGACGTGCATTACTTCCACGAGGGGCGCATCGGCGACTTCGTCGTAGAGGCGCCCATGGTGCTCGGCCATGAGGCCGGCGGAACCATCGTGGCTGTCGGCGCGGATGTCGACGAGGCGCGGCTGGGTGAGCGGGTGTCGATCGAGCCGCAGCGACCGTGTCGACAGTGTGAGTTCTGCCGTAGCGGCCAGTACAACCTGTGCCCGCAGATCGAGTTTTACGCGACGCCGCCGATCGACGGCGCATTCGCTGAGTACGTCGCGATCCAGCAGGACTTCGCTTACGCCGTTCCCGACTCCGTCAGCGATGACGCTGCAGCGCTCATGGAGCCGCTTGCCGTCGGCGTCGCCGCGATCCGGAAGGCGGGCGTGCGTCCCGGAAGCCGGGTACTCATCGCCGGAGCCGGTCCTATTGGCATCATTACCGCGCAGACGGCGCGCGCATTCGGTGCCGCCGAGATCGTGATCAGCGACCCCATGGCTGAGCGCCGTGAGGTGGCATTGCGCTTTGGCGCGACGCGCGCCGTCGATCCGGTGGCCGAGCCGCTGGGCTCTGACTATGACGCTTTCATCGATGCATCCGGATCTCCGGTGGCTGTGAAGCAAGGGGTCTCGGCGTTGAAGTCTGCGGGCGTCGCCGTGCTGGTGGGGATGGGAGCCGACGAGATCGCGCTGCCGGTATCGACGATTCAAAACCGCGAGCTCATCATCACTGGCATCTTCCGCTACGCCAATGCCTGGCCGACGGCGATTCATCTCGCAGCATCCGGCGCCGTGGATCTGGACTCCTTGGTTACTGGCAGCTTTGGAATCGCCGAAGTGCGTGAGGCGTTAGATTCTGCATCACTTCCGACCACGCTGAAGAGCATCGTGCGCCCCGATCGAGAGTTCGCGGCGAAGTGATGAATGACACTCCGCTCGACGAGCACCCCGACATTCTGGAGTGCGTCGATATCCGCAAGGCATTCGGCGGTGTGCCGGTACTCAAGGGCGTGGCGCTGCACCTCGCACCGGGAACGGTCACCGCGCTCGCGGGCGAGAACGGCGCAGGCAAGTCGACGCTGATGAAGATCGCCTCGGGCCAGATGCGGGCTGATAGCGGTCGCGTGCTCGTCCGGGGTGAAGAGCTTTCTGCCGGATCTTCGCGTGACGCGCACCAGCGTGGCATCGCGATCGTGCCGCAGGAGCTCGCTTCGATCCTCGACACCACGGTGTACGAAAACATCTTCGTTGGACGTGAACTGCGCGGCCGACTCGGGTTCGTCGATCGTCGGCGCATGATTCGCGAAGCGAAGGAGATGCTCGCCGAGTTCGGTGTCGACATCGACCCCACCGCACGGATGGGATCCCTCCCGGTTGGCCTTCGTCAGATCGTTGAGATCGTGAAGGCCACGGGTACCGGCGCACGCGTCTTGCTCTTGGATGAGCCAACCAGCGCGATCGCTGAGCGCGAGGTGGGACGTCTGCTGGAGAACATGCGGATGCTGCGCAACAAAGGCGTCGCGATTCTTTTCACCACGCACAAGATGGAGGAGATCCGCGCCATAGCCGACCGCGTTGTCGTGCTGCGCGACGGCGGCCTCGTTACTGATGCGCCCCTGTCGGAACTCAGCGACGACGACATTGTGACCGCGATGATCGGTCGCGAACTCGAAGACCTTTTCCCTGATCTGCCATCGGCAACCGACGACATCGCTCTCTCTGTGCAGGGCCTGACATACTCGCCGGCCCCACAGCCGGTTGACCTCCAGGTGCGTCGGGGAGAAATCATCGGCTTGGCCGGTTTGGTCGGCGCCGGTCGCACGGAACTCATCGAGGCGCTGTTCGGAATGCGGCCGTCGTCGGCGGGCGAGATCCGCGTGGGCGGGAAACTCGTGCGTCGCGGTCGCCCTGCTGAGTCGATCACCGCGGGTATGGCGCTCGTCCCGGAAGATCGCAAGGGCGCGGGTGCCGTGCTCAGCATGGATATTCTCGCGAACGCGACGCTGCCGCGGATGAGTCAGTTCTCTGTCGCAGGATGGCTGAAGGGGCGAAGCAGAACGGATGCTGTTGCGACAGCGATGAGCTCGGTGCACCTGCGCAGCCGGGGCCTGGGCCAGGTGATGGAGACGCTCTCTGGGGGAAACCAGCAGAAGGTCGTGCTGGCTCGTTGGCTCACCGGTGACGTCAAGGTGCTGCTGCTGGACGAGCCGACGCGCGGTGTTGACATCGGCGCACGCAGTGAGATCTATCGGATCATTACCGACCTCGCAGCATCCGGCATGGCGGTGGTGATGGCATCCAGTGACATGCCTGAAATTCTCGCGCTGTCTCATCGCGCCCTCGTTCTGAAAGACGGCGGCGTCGTTGCAGAACTCACCCAGAGCGATCTTCAACATCCCGAGGTGCAGGATCGCATCTTCCGACTCGCGAGCGGTCTCGATATGTCCGACGCCCTCGCACCCTCTTCCGTAAAGGACGACCAATGACTGACACCCGCACTGCTCAGCAGAGCCTTCTGCCCGAGGCGGGCGTGAAGCGCTTCAGCCCGACGTGGTTTGGCGACATGGCGATTCGATACGCCATGGTGATCGTGATGGTGCTCATCATCGCGTTCTTCCTCTATCGAAGCGCTCGTTTCGGCACTGTCGATAACCTGCAGACGATCCTCATCGCGGCCGCTCCTTTCGCGCTCATCGCGCTCGGGCAGACGCTGGTGATCCTCACCGGGGGCATCGACCTGTCCGTCGGCAGTGTGATCGCCGCCGCTGCAGTCTTCGGCAGCCTCACCGCCAAAGCGTTCCCCGATCAGGTGTGGCTCGCAATCATCGCGGGGATCGTCGTCGGCTTCATCGCTGGCGCGATCAACGGCATCGTCGTCGCGGTGATCAAAGTGCCACCATTTATCGCGACACTCGGAATGCTCACGCTCGCTTCCGGTGTCGCTTATGTGGCAGGAAACGGTGCCCCTATCACCGGGCTGCCCGCCGAGTTCTCGAGCATCGCCAACGCCAACTTTGCAGGACTCACCCTTCCGGTCATTCTTATGATCTTGGGCATCGTCGGACTCGCAATCGTGATGCGCCGAACGACCTGGGGCATGCGCGTGTATGCGATCGGTGGCAACCCGGTCGCGGCCGGGATCGCCGGAATCAACGTGGGTCGCACGATTTTCAGTGTGTACGCGATCTCGGGTGTGCTGGCGGGGCTGTCGGGCGTGATGCTCGCCAGTCGCGTCACGCTCGGTGCGCCGAACCTCGGTGTCGGATACGAACTCGACGCGATCGCAGCCGTTGTCATCGGTGGGGCGAGCCTGCTCGGTGGGCGTGGCTCGATCTGGGGCACCGCCCTGGGCCTGCTGCTCATTCAAACCCTCAACAACGGTCTCGACATTCTGACGGTGCCCGCGTACTGGCAGAAGGTCATCAAGGGCGTGCTCATCGTTGCGGCAGTGGCCGTTGACGTGTGGGCGACCAACCGCCGAAATCGTTAGCTGCTTTTACCCCTTTTACCCGTTTTTATCCCATCATCAACGAGAGGAAACCCATGTTTACGAGGAAGAGCCGCATCGGCGCGACCTTCGCATTCACCACGGCCGCAGCGTTGCTGCTTGCAGGCTGCGGTGCCGGAGACCCCAATGCCAACACCGGTGGCGAAGACGGCGGCGAAGAGCGCCTCACCATTGGTGTCAGCGTCTATGACATGTCGTCCTTCGTCACCGAAGGAAAAGAAGGCATCGAGCGCTACGCCGAGGAGAACAACATCGAGATCCTGTGGAACTCCGCAGGCCTCGACGTCAGCACGCAGGCGACGCAGATCGATCAGTACATCACTGCCGATGTCGACGCCATCGTGGTCATTCCGGTGCAGGCTGACTCGCTGCAGCCGCAGATCGCCTCGGCGAAGGCGGCGGATATCCCGTTCGTTGACGTCAACGCGTCGCTCGACAGCGAGGACCTGGCAGGTTCCGTGCAGCCAGATGACGTCGCCGCCGGTGAGCAGGAAGCGCAGATGATGATGGATGCCCTCGGCGGCACAGGCAACGTCATCATTCTGCAGGGACCTCTCGGCGGATCAGGTGAGATCAACCGCGGTCAGGGCATTGACAATGTCCTCGCGGAGAACCCTGACGTGAAGGTGCTCGCTAAGGACACGGCGAACTGGAAGCGCGACGAAGCCGTCAATAAGGTCAGCAACTGGATCTCGGCGTTCGGTGACGACATCGATGGTGTCATTGCGCAGAACGACGATATGGGCCTTGGCGCTCTGCAGGCGCTCAAGGAAGCAGGCATGACTGATGTGCCGATCGTCGGCATCGATGGCATCGCCGACGGCCTTGAGGCTGTCAAGAACGGTGATTTCATCGGCACCTCGCTGCAGAACGGCACCGTTGAGCTGTCTGCTGGTGTCGCCTACGTTGCCGCGCTTGTGCGTGGTGAAGACGTCGTGGAGAACCCGGTCTACCTGATGCCCGCGATCACGCAGGACAACGTCGACGAGGCAATCAGCCACGTCGTGACCGAGCGTGAGGCTTTCCTCGAAGGGCTCAGCGAACTGACGAATAAGAACCTCAAGAGCGGCAACATCGCGTTCGAAGGGCTCACCGGTCAGACGGAGTAACGCAAACGGAACGAAAAGGAGGGCAGGCCAGCTGGCCTGCCCTCCTTTTACTTGTGCGTCAGACGCGCTGATCCTGCGCGGGCACCGGGGTCCCGTAGCGCTCAGCCTCGATCTCGTCGAGCGTCTTGCCCTCGGTCTTCGGCGCCCAGATCGTTCCGATGAGCAACGCCGCGACGAGCAGTCCGATGATGAGCAGGCCGAGCTGGCCGAGGCCGATCGAGTCGAGCAGTACCGGGAAGACCAGGCTCAGCAGTCCGACCATGACACGGGCAAGCATGAAGAGCACGCCCTGTGCGCTGGCGCGGTACTTCGTGGCGAACAGTTCAGCGGTCCAGAGCCCGTAGAACGCCTGCGCGCCGAGACCCGCCGAGATACCCCATGCGATTGCGAAGAACAGCAGTGAGAAGATTCCGGGAGGGGCAAAGACGAGTACGACCCAAGCGATGACGCCGAGCAGCGCCCCGCCGAAGTACAGCCAGCGCCGTTTGACGCGGTCGCCGTAGCGCATGAAGCCGAAGTACGTCGCAAGCGCGGTGAGGCTCCAGACCAGCACCTGAAGCAGATTCTGTTGCATCGGGTCGTGGAGGCCGGCGGCGTCGTACACGCGCGGCTGGAAGATGCCTGCTTGGCCGGCGACGGTGTTCCACAGACCATAGACACCGAGGAGGAATGCGAGTGCGCCGAGGTTTCGTCGGTCCGACAGCAGTCCCTTCATTCCAGAGAAGAGCGAGACCTTCACGCCCTGCTCCTTATCGGCGGCGCGCTGCGCCTTCCACCGGGTCGATTCCGGCAGGCCGCGGCGTACCCACCAGGTGACGGCGGCGATGAGGAACAGGTGGAAGAAGATGATGCGGGAGCCGACGATTCCGAGCGGGCCGAGCACCACGGCGAGCAGGAAGCCAATGGCGGGGCCGATCGACCAGGCAAGCTGGGCAGTGCCGACGTGCGCTGCTCGCTGTTCGCTGGGCGCCTCCTCGGCGATATAGGTCCACGATGCCGGGACGCCGGCGCCGACGGCGATACCCATGAGGATCACACCGGCGAGGAGCACCGCAAAGTTCGGCGAGAACGTCACCATCAATGCGCCGATCATGAACAGGATCAGATCATAGGTGTAGATGAACTTACGGCCGAGGCGGTCGCAGAGCGGTCCGCCGATCGCGGCGCCGATGGCCGCACCGAAGGCGTTCGCGCTGAGGGCTGCGACGAGGCCGACGGCAGCATTGTCGAAGCCAAATTCGCCCTGCCAGAGGGTGAGGCTTGTGGCCAGTGCGATGATTGCACCGGCTTCGATGTAGTTCGACATCGCGACGGCGATAGTAGCTTTCCAGGCCGACATAGGACGCCTGGTTTTGGTCGTGCTGGTCATTCTTCTCCGTGAATCTGATTGATATTCGCAGGTGATTGGGGACGCTACGCGCCCCAACCGGCCTGTACTCCACCGACGCGGTCGGCTGCGATCTTCTGCTGGTAACCGGATGCTGCGTATGCCGCCATCGGGTCGGCGGCAAGGCCACGGGACTCACGCCATTCGGCCAGCGCCGGGCGTACGTCAGTGTAGAAGGCGTCCATGAGGACGGCGTTCGCCGCGAGCACGTCACCCGAGCGCTGGGCAGCGGTGAGAGCATCCTTGTCGACGATCAGCGCGCGGGCCGTCATCTCCTGGACGTTGAGCACCGAGCGGATCTGGCCGGGGATCTTCTCTTCGACGTTGTGGCACTGGTCGAGCATGAATGCGACATCGGGATTGTTGAGCCCGCCTCCGCGAATGACCTCGAAGAGGATGCGGAACAGCTGGAACGGATCAGCCGCGCCCACGATGAGGTCATCGTCGGCGTAGAAGCGGGAGTTGAAGTCGAACGAGCCGAGCTTGCCAAGGCGCAGCAGCTGCATGACAATGAACTCGATGTTCGTGCCGGGGGCGTGGTGGCCCGTGTCCAGGCACACCATCGCCTTGTCTCCGAGGGAGCTGACCTGGGCGTAGCTGGTGCCCCAGTCCGGAACATCGGTGTGGTAAAAAGCCGGCTCGAAGAACTTGTACTCGAGCACGAGGCGCTGATCGTCGCTGAGGCGCGCGTAGATCTTCTGCAGCGATTCCTGCAGGCGGTCCTGGCGCCCGCGCAGGTCGGCCTGGCCGGGGTAGTTCGACCCTTCAGCCAGCCAGATTTTCAGGTCACGGCTGCCCGTGGCATCCATCACGTCGATGCAGGCGAGGTGGTGATCGATCGCCTTCTGGCGGACTGCGGCAGATTCATGGGTGAGAGCGCCGAACTTGTACTCGTCATCCTGGAAAGTGTTTGAGTTGACCGTGCCGAGGGAAACACCGTGGTCTTCGGCGTGCTTGCGGAGGTCATCGTAGGAGTCGACAAGGTCCCACGGAATGTGGAGTGCGACGGCAGGCGCGAGCGCGGTGTACTTGTGCACCTGCGCGGCATCGGCGATCTTCTCCCAGGGGTCGCGCGGCGTGCCGGGTGTACCGAACACCTTGAAGCGGGTGCCCGAATTGCCGAAGGCCCAGCTGGGAAGCTCGATGCCCTGCTTCTCGAGTTCTGACAGGACGTCGGGGGAGAGGATGCTCATGATGCACTGCTTTCGTTTTCGGATGCTGCGGCGGAGAGCTGCTCCGCCAGATTGAAGACTTCGGTTAGGGGCGTCGCAGCCTGATCGGGGCGACCCTCCAGATCGACGAAGAATCGGGACATCTCGGATTCCCAGCGCGTGGCGACTGCCGAGTGCGCGAGGTAGCTCTGTGCGGCTTCATCGTCGTCGGTCTCGTAATAGCCGATGAGCGTGGCGCCTGCGCCGAGGAAGAGGGAATAGTTGCGGCGGCCGGAAGCCGCGATTTCAGCGAGCATTTCGGGCCAGACGGCGCGGTGTCGCTCAAGATATTCGTCAAGTAGCTCAGGGTGGACCTGAAGCTGGAAGCAGACGCGGGTGGGCGTTGTCATCGTCGACGGGCTCCTTTGACAAATCAGCTGATATGAATCGTTTCAAGAGTAGGTGCAATGAACCTGTTATGCAAGCGTGCGCAGTCGTGCCGATACACTACGTCAGCACGCAGATGAGGAGTATCACATGGCAGTGAGTGTGAGGGACGTGGCTGTTGCCGCGGGGGTCTCCGTCGGAACGGTGTCAAACGTGCTCAACCGCCCCGAGAAGGTCGCCTCGTCCACTGTCGAGCGCGTGACTAGAGCCATCGAAGATCTGGGTTTCGTGCGCAACGATGCGGCCCGTCAGTTGCGTGCAGGAAGCAGTCGCAGCATTGGAATGGTCGTGCTTGATGCGGGTAACCCGTTCTTCGCAGCGGTGGCGCGCGGCGCAGAGTCCCGGGCAGAGCAGGATCGGCTGTCCGTTCTTCTCGGTAACAGCGACGATGACGCAGGGAGAGAGAGCACCTATTTAGATCTTTTCCGCGAGCAGCGAGTCAACGGCGTTCTTGTGACTCCGACATCCAGTGCGACCGAAAACCTGGAGCGCTTGCAGCATGCAGGCATCCCGGTCATTCTTGTTGACCACGAAATTCCGGGAAGCCCATTCTGCTCGGTTTCGGTTGATGACGTCGAGGGTGGCCATCTGGCGGCGGCGCATCTACTGGAGCAGGGGCGGCGGCGACTTGCATTCGTGGGAGGCCCGTCGTCGATCGCGCAGGTCGCGAACCGACTCGAGGGCGCCAGGCGCGCAGTCGCCGAGGTGTCCGGAGCGACACTCGAGGTGATAGAGATGCCAGCGCTGACCGTGCTGAACGGTCGTGCCGCCGGCGAGACGATTGTCGCGCGTGAGTCTGCACAACGGCCTGACGCCGTCTTCGCTGCGAACGATCTGCTGGCTGTGGGGCTTGTTCAGGGCTTGACGATTTTTGGTGGGCTGCGGGTGCCCGAAGACATTGCCCTGATCGGGTACGACGATATTGACTTCGCTTCTGCAACCGTCGTGCCACTGAGTTCGGTGCGCCAGCCTGCCGAAGAGATCGGGCACACCGCCGTGGAATTGCTGTTGAAGACGATCGCTGATCCGAACGGAGAATACGAGCGACGGGTGCGGTTCCGCCCGCAACTTGTGGTGCGCGAATCCAGTGCTGGATGAGGCTTCTCGCCGAGGCTGTTGCCTCAGTTCGTCGTTGGCGCTCAGAGCCGTTATGATTACAGAGCGCATCCGCGCTTTTCGAAGCAGGATGCCTGGAGACGTCGCATAGTGGCCTAGTGCACCACCCTGCTAAGGTGGAGTCCTCTTTAAAGGGGACCGAGGGTTCAAATCCCTCCGTCTCCGCCATTTTTCACCTGGTCAGAATCTATTTTTCAAGCAGCCAGTGCCCGAGCAGACGGGTCAGTCGATCGGGATCGCTGTCCCTGTGACGGTGACACCACCAGTGCGTGGTACGTCGACGATCAGCAAGCTAGGTCGGCCGATGTGGCGCCCTTGGTGGACCTTGACCTGCGCGGGAGGCGTGATCGCCCCGAGCCCGCGTAGGTGCGCGCCGAGCGCCGCTGCTGCAGACCCGGTTGCGGGGTCCTCTGTGATGTCACCGACTGGGAAGAGGTTGCGCGCTTCCACGTGCATTACTGACGCTCCGTCGAAGCCCTGGCGCCAAACGACGGTGACCGTTCCTGCCCAGTTGCGCTCATCCATCAGCGCACGGATACTGGCCGGATCGAAGTGGAAGGCATCGAAGGTTTCCTGCGTGCGGATCGCGACGATGGGGTGCCAGTTGCCGACGTATACCTCCTGGAGAGGCCAACTGTCGTCGAGGTCGGAGCGATGGAGTCCCAACAGCGTGAGCAGACGCTCGGCGACTTCGGGATCGATTTCGCGAACTTTCGGCTCGACGCTCGTAAACGAGGCCGTCACGGAAACGTCAGCATCCTGGGCGGTGGGCACGTCCGCATCCGCTCGCGCTGTGTCGACGATGATGCGCCCGACCGGAGTCTCGAACGCGAAGGGCCCTACTCCCTGACGTTCAGCCAGAGCAACAGCCGTCGCGACTGTCGCGTGGCCACAGAATGGCACTTCAGCTCCGGGAGAAAAATAGCGCACACGCAGTGTGCGATCGTCGGTTTCGCTATCGGAACCGACCACGAACGCGGTCTCTGCGTAGCCAACGTCTGCGGCAATCTGTTGCATCGCTGCGTCGGTGAGAGTGGACGCATCAAGGACGACCCCGGCAGGGTTTCCCCCTCCGGGTCTAGAAGCGAACGCCGCGAAACGAAGTACCTCTACCGCGGGTGCGGCGGCGTGAGCATTAGCTGATGGCCACCTTGTCGACATGACACCACACTGCCACAGCTCTCGTTTCGTGACGAGTGCCTCGTAGATGAGCAATCCGCCGTCAGGGAGTTCTCGATAGACACTTGCGGGCGAGTCACCGTTCCCCATATGGTGGGACGCGGCGCGCTTGAAACGATTCATGTTTGATCATCTGTGCGGCCGATGTTCGCTCCATCAATGTCGATTGGAATTACATGCGTGACCGTGCCGATGTCGAGTACCGTCTGAACGCGGGGGAGTGGCGGGCATACAAGGCGCCGGTGCCGCTCGACGATGGCATCATACTGTTCGAGTATCGCGTGGGCGACAAGGCGGGCAACCAGAGCGCTGTGGGTGGCGTGACAGTGCTGGCCGACAGCGTCGCTCCGACGGTGAACACCATCGATCTGTCGAGTCAGCGCGTGCTGACGCTCGGCGGCGAAGATGCGACGTCCGGTATCGCGCTGATCGAGTACACGCTTGACGGGGCATCCGAGTGGGCGACCTACGCCGGTCCGGTGACCATCGGCACAAGTTCTCAGGCGCTCCAGGTGCGCGTGACAGATGCTGCCGGTCACACGAGCGACGTGACAGACACGCAACTCGTGGGCGGCACGCTCTCGGAGGAGGGTGTGAAGCCCGGCGACACCGTCGAGGTCACCGGTACCGGCTTTGCCGCCGATGAGTCGGTGGCCATTGAAATGCACTCTGGTGAACCTGTGTTGCTGGCTACGGTCATCACCGACGCCGACGGTGCCTTCACCGAGACGGTGACGGTGCCAAAGGATGCCGCGCTCGGGGAGCACGAAATCGTGCTGCGGGGTGCGGAGTCCGGCAGCGAGGTTCATCTCGCATTCACCGTGAGCGCGGACGGAACCGTGCCTGGGGAGACCCCTGATGATGGCGATACCACTCCCGACGAGATCGCGAACACCGGATTCGAGCCCGGAGTACTTCCGTACTTCGGAGGGCTTGTGTTGCTTGCTGGACTGGTGTTGCTGCTCGCGCGCCGGACATCTCGAACGACTGACGATGATAGGAATCACACGCTATGACTTCGATGCCTCGCCGACTCGGTGCTGCGCGCACACCGCTCGCTGCGTTGCTTGCGCTCACTCTGTTCGGATCCCTGACGGTTGGCCAGCTTTCGCCCCCGGCTGTTGCCTCGACTGCGGCGGAAGCCGTGAGCCTGAGCGATCTGCAGATTGAGAAGAAGAGTGAACCGGAGGGCGTCGACGTCGATAAGCCTCGGTTCTCGTGGCTGATTTCGTCGACCGAGCGTGATGTGATGCAGGAGTCTTACCGACTGCGCATCAACTCGACCACTGGTGATGATTGGTCATACGACAGCGGCGTCGTCGATTCGATCGAATCCGCGAACGTTGAGTATGTCGGAGAGGCGCTTCCCCCAGCGACACAGTTCGAATGGACCGTCGACGTCACGACGAACGCGGGATCGGCGACTGCGCACTCTACGTTCAGCACCGGCCTTTACGCCGCGGCCGATTGGGCGGGCAGCCAGTGGATCGGAAACGAGCGCGGGCAAGAGAGCCCGGGTGGGCAGCTGAACTTCGATGGCGTGCCATGGATCTGGAGCCAGGAAGACAGCACCGGCAGCGCCCCGGGTGAGCCCCGTGCTTTCCGTTACACCCACGAGAGCCCGGACGGAAAGACGGCAAGCAAAGCAGACATCCTGATCACCGCCGATGACTCGTTCCGGTTATGGGCAGGCGGCTCATTGTTGGGCGCGACGGAAGGTGCCGTCAACGAATGGCAGCAGTCGCACCAGTTCACCGCCGACCTTGCGGGCGATGACAACGTCTTCGCCGTCCGTACAACCAACGGTGCTAATTCGCCCGCCGGTCTCATCGTGAGCATGGTGATCAGCTACGACGATGGCAGCACCGAGAAAATCACGACGGGCACGGACTGGAAGGTCAGCAAGTCGGTGCCAGAGGGCTTCCAGGAGCCCGACTTCGACGACTCGGGCTGGGACGCGGCGGTAGTCCAGGCCACGTATGGCAGTGGGCCATGGGGGAGCGGTGTGCGCGATCCGCAGCAGAAGCCTGCAGCCGCACCTCTGCTGCGTAAAGAGTTCACCGTCGACGGAGACATCGCTAAGGCGACGATCCACTACGCGGCCGGCGGCTACGCGAACGTTTCGTTGAATGGCGAACCCATCAGCGACGAGATGCTCGCACCCGGATTCACCGACTACGACGACACCGTGCAGTACGTGTCCACGGACCTCACTGCGCAGCTCGCTGCAGGCGACAACGCGCTGGGAATGGAATTGGGCCGCGGCTTCTATGGAATGACCGGCTCCAACGTCTGGAACTGGGAGAGCCCGCCCTGGCACGACGAGCCCGTCGTGCGCGCACTTTTGCGCATCGAATACACCGACGGCAGCGTGCAGAACGTCATCACCGATGACAGCTGGACGATCCATGACGGACCCACCGTCTTTGATGACCTCTACGCCGGTGAGACCTACGACGCCAGCCGTGAGATTCCTGGATACGACACAGCCGGCTTCGACGATGCGAACTGGGGCGACGCCGCTGAGGTGGGCGGACCCCAGGGCGAACTGGTCAACCAGCGTCAGCAGCCGATCCGCGTGCGTGAATCACTTCCTGCGAGCAGCATCACGGCGGTGGACGACGACATCTATGTGGTCAAGTTCCCGCGCATCCTCGCCGGAAACGTCCGCATCACTGCGGAGGGGGCCGCAGGCAGCACCATCCGGTTCCAATACGGCGAGAAGCTGCGCGACAACGGACGACCCAACTTCGACAACAACGGCGGATTCGGATCTGGGTTCCAGACTGATCGTTTCATCCTCGCCGGCACCGGCGCCCCGGAAAGCTGGGAGGCACGCTTTTCCTATAAGGGCTTCCAGTACATCGAGGTGACCGGCTGGCCCGAAGGCTCTGAGCCGACCGTCGACAACTTCACCGCGCAGGCCGTGCACACGGATGCGGCCGAGACCGGCACCTTCGACAGCGCCAGCGACATCATGAACCGGGTTCACCGGGCAACGGTCGACACCCTTCTCAACAACCTCCACGGTATCCCGACGGATACCCCGATGTTCGAGAAGAACGGCTGGACTGGGGATGCGGCCGTCGGTGCCGAGATGTTCATGATGAACCTCGACACCCATGAGCTCTTCGCGAAGTGGATGCGCGACATCGACGAGACCCGCGATGCGGCAGGCGCACCGCTGGTGATCGCGCCCAGCTCTGGCCAGTGGGGGCAATGGGGCGTCGCGCCCACCTGGCACTCTGCGTACGTGAACATTCCGCGCTGGCTGCACCAGTACGGTGGCGACGACCGCGTGATGACCGAGCTCTACGACAACCTCAAGCAGTACGTCGATCTCGAATTCTCACGTTCTCCTGGAGGCATCGCCAACACGCGTCTCGCCGACTGGGTCGCTCCAGAAGCGAGCCCGGCTGGGGGAAACGCACCAGAGGACTCACGAGTTTCGGCGACGGCCTATCTCTACAACATGCTGCAGTCGATGGAGAAGACCGCGACGTACCTCGGCCATGACGCGGATGCGGCGCAGTTCGCCGAGAACGCGGTGGTCGTCAAGGACGCCTTCAACGAGACGTTCCTCGACGCTGATGCCGGCTATTACCGTGGCAACGGAGATCGCGGATACCGTCAGACGCACAACGCGCTGGCGCTCGCCTTCGGCCTGACCCCGGATGCTGAGATGAAACAGCGTGTTGCTGACAGCATTGCCGCGAACGTGATCGAACGCGGCAACACGCTGAACACGGGCGTTCTCGGCACGAAGTACCTGCTGCCGGTCCTCACGGAGAACGGCTACGCCGACCTTGCCTACACGCTCGCAGTTCAGACGGCGTATCCCAGTTGGGGCTACATCGTCGAGAACGGCGGGACCTCGATGTGGGAGCACTGGTCGCTGGAGGCTCGCTCGCTCGGACACTATTTCCTCGGCACAGTCGAGGACTGGTACTTCCACGACGTAGGTGGGATCGAGGCCTCCGAGATCACGGGATACCGTGACATTGAGATCAAGCCTGCGGTCACCGCGGAGATGGACTGGGCGAACACCAGCCTCGCTACGCCCTTCGGCACAGTATCCAACGACTGGAAGAGCAGCAAGGACGGCGCTCTGACGATGGACGTCACGGTCCCCGTCGGCACCGAGGCCACTGTGCACTTGCCTGCGGAGAACGGCTGGGCAGTCTCTGAGAGTGGTTCGCCGCTCGAGGACGTCAAGGGCGTGCGTGACATCGCTGTGGCAGATGGCTCGGTGGTTGTGACGGTCGGCTCAGGCGAGTACTCCTTCGTCGTTGACCCTGACCTATCGGCGGTCGGCACGGTCATCGACCAGTTCGACGCAACTCTTCAGACAGTGGCAGCGCTGACGGAGGCCGGTGACATCAACGCTTCACAGGCGCAGCGTCTGCGCGCACCTCTTGAGGAGGGACGTTCAGAAGCAGTGTCGGCGCTGGAGGCGCTCCGGGAAGGAGAGCGCGTCGACGCCGCTGAGTTGCTTGCCAGCGCCATTGGCGAAGTGGATTCGTTCGATGCTCATGTCGCGGCGCTAGATGCTGACGCGGCAACGGTGAAGGAGCTTCAGCGCGCCGCAACGACGCTTCGATCGGTGGTGGAAGACGCGATAAACGCGCTGCTTGAACTCTCGGCCACCGTCACCTTCGCTGAAGCGGGCTACCGGCCCGGCGAGAGTGCCGACGCTGTGCTCACGTTCAGCAATGGCGGATCGGCCGAAGTGCAGAACGTGAATGCTGCACTTGCACTGCAGGATGCTGATTGGGAGATCGAACCTGCGGGCGCAGTGCTGATCGCGGACTCGCTTGCGGGTGGAGCCACGGCAGAAGGTGCGGTTACCGTCGCGGTGCCACAGGATGCACTACCTGCGACGCCGGCCGCGACAGCGACCTTCGACTACGAGTTCGGCGGAGCGACGATCTCTCTGCGCGCGAAGACCTCGCTTGTCGTCGATTCGCCGTTGATTATGGAATCTGTGACGGTAACACCCTCCGAGGCGGAGAGCGGCTCGGTCGTTGAGATCGAAGCGGAGATCCGAAACGATGGGACCACACCGGTCAGCGGACGCCTTGAGGTTGTACTGCCGGAAGGCTGGCAGCCCTCGCTTCCCAGTGAGCAGCTGGTGATCCCTGCTGGCGAAAGTGTTGCCGTGACCGCTGCGGTCTATGTGTCCCGCGACGCTGAGGCTGCGAGCCGCAGCATCACTCTCGGTGCGAACTTCACTCGTGGAGAAGTTACCCTCGCGAGCGGAGAAGTGAAGCTTGACGTCGTGCTCGGTGAGCTTCCCACAGTGGATGACGCGCGGCACGCTGATCTCGGTGATGCAGCCGACGAAGCCGAACACGAGCTGACGGCGAGCGAGAGTTCGGGGACCAGCAGCGAAGCAGGGCTGACTCGTCGATACGCCGGACACTTGACGCCGTTCTCGTACTTCGAGTTCGACATGGAAGTCGATGAGGGTGAACCGTTTGTCGTGCGGGCCATTGAGACTTACGACAAGCCACAGGAGAAGCGGTACAAGATCTACGTCGATGATGAAGAGGTGTTCTTGCGCTCGTCCAGTCACACAGATGGTGCGGGCACCGAGACGTTCGAGTTCGTCGTGGATGAGAAGTACGCGACGAGCGACACCGTGCGGATCAGATTCGAGAACCAGGACAACGCCGCATACTACGATCCCTCGATCGCCGATGTGTGGACGCTGCCGGTTCCCGCCGACGTCAACGCTCCGCAGCTGCGAGCGAGCTTCGATCCCGCGACACCCAACCTGGCTACCGGCTGGTACCAAGAGGTGCCGGTTGGCATCGATCTCGAGGCCAGCGATGACCGCGGTGACGCCACGATCGAGTACCGCTTCGGAGATGACGAGTTTGCCGCCTTCACTGAGGCGCTGTCTGTGGAAGAAGAAGGTGAGCACGCTCTCGACTATCGTGCGCGCGATGCGGTAGGTAACGAGGTGATGAAGTCGGCGACAGTGCGGATCGACGCGACGGCGCCGGTGACGGAAGCCGAAGCGGGTGAAACGACTGCCAGGGCAACCGCGACCGGGCCGGTGACGGTGACCCTCACAGCCACCGATGCGGGTTCCGGAGTCGCGGGTACGCAGCTGCGTATCGATGGGGAGGACTGGACCGACGCCAGCGAGATCGTCCTCGATCGAGCGGGTGACTATCTCGTTGAGTTCTTCTCGACTGACGTCGCGGGTAACGCCGAAGCAGTGCAGTCACTCGAAGTGACAGTGACGGGTGCGCCCGGCGGCGGTGGCGACGATGGCGACAACGGTGGCGGTGACGGTTCGGGTGACGAAGACGGCGCTGACACCGGTGGAGACAACGACTCAGGCGCGCCGGGCCAAGATGACGGCGGCCTCCCTACCACGGGTGGGGGCGACCTTTCGGGGCTGTTGGCTGGCGCGGCCATCCTGATCATCGCTGGGGCACTGCTGTGGGTCGTGCGATCGCGGAAGGTAAGGCAGTAGGCCTATGGCGGCAGCGTGCAGTTCGCGTAAAATTGCAGAGCGTGCAATAATGCCCACGTGCAAGAATTTGAGGGGCGACAACCTGAAGGTCTGAGGGCGCGCAAGCAGCGACAGACGCGTGATGCCATCCATCGCGCTGCCGTCGACCTCGCGCTGGAGCGCGGGCCAGAGGGAGCGACGGTTGCCGACATTAGCGCCCGGGTCGACATCTCGTCGCGCACGTTCTTCAACTATTACCCCACGAAAGAAGACGCGATCGTCGGCCTGCACGAGGGCCTGCCGAGCGACGACGAACTCGATGTACTCCGCTCCGGGACGTCCGACGATCTCATCGGAGAGATCCTCACGCTCATGATCGGCGTCTTCACACCCAGTGATGAAGCACTTCTGGCGCAGCGAAAGGCGCTCATAACGAAGCATCCGCATCTCATCCAGCGGCAATGGGCGCGCATGATTGGCGTCGAACAACGCATCGCCGAAGTGGTCGCAGAGCGGATGCGGGCTGCCGGAACCTTCACCCATGTCGCCGACATCGACGACGCCGCACGCGCGCTCGTTGTGACCTGCAATGCCGTGCTGCGCCTCAGCATCCGCAAGGTGACGATGGATCACACCTCGACCGCAAGCATCCGGCCTCACGCCGATGAGAGTTTGCGAACATTGCGTGAGGTACTGCGTACGCTGCCATGACCACGACAACACGCCCTCACTCCTACGAGTCTCGCAGAGGCATCATCCTGCTCTTCATCGGGTTGGTGCTGGCGATGCTGCTCGCCTCGCTCAGCCAGACGGTTCTCGCTGCCGCAATGCCCACGATGGTGGGTGAGCTTGGCGGCGTCGAGCAGATGCTCTGGGTGATGACCGCCTACATCCTCGCGTCGACCATCATGATGCCGATCTACGGCAAGATGAGTGACCTCATCGGCCGCAAGGGGCCGATGATCTTCGCGATCCTGACGTTCATGGTCGGCTCGGTCATCGGTGCGCTCGCACCCGACATGACTGTGCTCATCGTCGCACGTATCGTGCAGGGTCTCGGTGGCGGTGGACTCATCATCCTGTCGCAGACGATCGTCGCCGATGTCATCCCGGCGCGTGAGCGCGGCAAATACATGGGCATTATTGGCGCGGTCTTCGCCGTGTCGTCAGTGGCTGGCCCGCTTCTCGGCGGCTGGCTGACCGAGGAAGTCGACTGGCGCTGGACGTTCTGGCTTAACATTCCGCTCGGCGCGCTCGCGCTCGTGGCCGCGATCACGCTGTTGCATCTGCCCAAGGGGACGAACTCCAAACCAAAGGTTGATGTGTTTGGCATGATGACTCTCGCAGCCGCGACAGCCAGTCTGATCCTGGTCGCGTCCTGGGGTGGCAACGACTACGCATGGACCTCTCCAATCATTCTGTCGCTCATCGCGGCGACTGTGGTTTTCGCGGTCCTCTTTGTCTTCGCCGAGCGACGAGCCGCGGAGCCGATCATCCCGCTGGGGCTGTTCCGGCATCGCAACTTCAACCTCGCCACCGCGGCCGGTCTACTCATCGGCGTCGCGATGTTCGGAGCGATTGGTTACCTGCCGACGTACTTGCAGATGGCGTTCGGTGAGGATGCCACGACTGCCGGCATCCTCATGGTGCCGATGATGGGAATGATGCTGATCTCCTCCCTTGCCAGCGGGTGGCTTGTGAGTAAATACGGCCGCTACAAGTGGATGCCGATTGCCGGAGCTGTGCTGGTCGCAATCGGACTCGTGCAGCTGGGCACCATGACGCCAGAGACTCCGCTGTGGAGGTTCTGCATCGACGTGGGCCTGCTGGGAATGGGGCTCGGAGTCAACATGCAGATTCTCGTGTTGATCGTGCAGAACACCTTCCCGAACAGAGTGGTCGGTACGGCGACGGCATCGAACAACTTCTTCCGTCAGATCGGTGCATCGTTGGGAAGCGCGGTGATCGGGAGCCTGTTCGCGGTGCGGTTGGTCGACATTATCGGCGAACGGCTTCCGTCCGAGGAGGCGCTTGCTGAGGTGGGCGACATCGCATCGCTCACTCCGCATGGAGCGCTGGAACTATCCGCTCCCGTGCGCGACATCGTGGTTCACGGCTACAACGACGCTCTCACTCCGCTCCTGCTCGGCATGGCGCCGCTGGCCGTCATCGCCGTCATCCTGCTGTGCTTCATTAAAGAGGTGCCCCTGAAGACGACGGTGGACCGCGACATCGTATCGGAAGCCGCGCCCCCGGATGTTACGCCATAGGTCGCGCGATTTGAACGCGCGTCAGCACTGGATCATTCTGTAACCGGACGGCTATACCCTCGTCCCAGACCTTTCGGAGAAGATCCCGTGACGAACGACAACTCGACGCAGTCTGAGATCGAAGCGCACCTCGCCAAGAGCAAGTCACGAAAGCGCATCGGGCTCATCGTTGCGGCGGTCGGCGTTGTTGCT
Organism: Microbacterium sp.; assembly: GCA_003524435.1. Classification (GTDB taxonomy): domain Bacteria; phylum Actinomycetota; class Actinomycetes; order Actinomycetales; family Microbacteriaceae; genus Microbacterium. Next base: position 3,304 of record DQHP01000154.1, on the reverse strand, counting down.
ATCGCCGCGGCAATCGTGATCCCGCTCCTCGTGCAGAATTCCTCTGAGCCCGAGGCCGGTGAGACCGAGCTGATTCCCCTAACGATCGCTGACACCGCGCAGAGCAACTTCCAGGATGCGATCATCGAGGTGGGGCTCGAGAACGGGCTCGACATCGAGTTCATCAACTTCGACGACCCGTACCTTCCGAACACCGCGCTGGTCGAGGGTGAAGTCGACGCCAACTCGTTCCAGCACGTTGCCTGGCTGAGCCAGTTCAATAAAGAAACCGGCGCCGACATCACACCCGTGTTCTCCACCGTCATCTCCGCCTGGGGGCTGTTCTCTACCACCCACACCGACGTCGCCGACATCCCGGCGGGTGCCAAGATCGCCGTGCCCGACGACCCCGCGAACTTCTCGCGTTCGCTGTTCATCCTGCAGAGCGCCGGGCTCATCGAGGTCGACCCTGACGCAGGTGTCTTCCCTGTTGAAGAAGACATCACCGCCAACGACAACAACATCGAACTGGTGCGTCTCGCACACGAGTCGGTCCAGACGGCATACTCCGATCCGACAATCGAAGCGGTAGTCGTCGCCACCGACGACTTCGACCCGGCACTTGAGATCACCAGCGACGACGCGCTCGCCTTGGAAGATTCCTCCGCATCGACCTCGAGTCCCTACGTGATCGTCGTTGCAACGACCGCAGACAACGCGGATAACCCCGCCTGGGCCCTCTTGGAGAAGACCTATCACGATGACCGGGTCGTCACGGCGTTAGAAGAAGAAAAGCGCGGCGAATCCACGATCGTGGAACTTCCCGTCGAGGACCTGCGCGCAGCGCTCGCCGAATTGACGGCACAATAAGGACATCGCCGGATGCCGCGCGCATCCGGACCACGCCATCCGAAGGTGAACTATGACAGAGCGCATTCGCCTCACCGGGGTTTCCAAGCAATACCCCGGAAAGAAAGACGCGGCCTCCGCGCCCGCTCTCGACAACATTGATCTGTCGATCCAGGCGGGGGAGATCTACGGCCTCATCGGTCGCTCGGGCGCAGGCAAATCAACTCTGTTGCGCATGATCAATGGGCTCGAAGCGCCTACCCGCGGGGAGGTGCATGTTGATGGTGTCGACGTGCAGAAACTCTCGCAGGCAGAACTGCGCACGCTACGTCACAGCGTCGGCATGGTGTTCCAGCAATTCAGCCTCTGGAACTCCCGCACCGTGTTTGGAAACATCGCCACTCCACTCAAGATCGCCGGTTGGAAAGAGGCGGATATTGCTCGGCGTGTGGGTGATCTTCTCGATTTCGTCGGGCTCGGCGGCAAGGCGTTCGCACGTCCACGCCAACTCTCCGGTGGACAGAAGCAACGCGTGGGAATCGCCCGCGCCATCGCCAGCCGTCCGTCAATCCTGCTCTCCGACGAGGCAACGAGCGCGCTTGACCCGCAAACGACCACCGAGATCGTTGATCTGCTGCGCTCGGTGAATCGCGAGTTTGGCATCACTATTGTTGTCGTCACTCACGAGATGGATGTGATCAGTCAACTGGCGGATCGCGTGTCGATTCTCAGCGATGGCCACATCGTCGAATCAGGTGACATTCACCAGATCCTCGCCCGCCCGGCGCACCCCGTGACAGCGGGCCTCGTCGGCTCTTACACTCGAACATCGCTCACCGAAACCGAACGCTCTGCGCTGCGCGAGCGTTTTCACGGACGTCGCATCTCGATCGTGGTCGACGACGCGCTCGTCGACGGCCCCGTTCTCTCGCGCCTGGCCAGAGAACACGCTGTGGACTTCTCGATCATCCAGGGTGGCGTCGCCCGAGTGAAGGATCAGCCGTATGGCCAACTCAGCCTCGCGCTTTATGGCGATGACCCGGCGATCGATCGATTCGTCTCTGAGCTTGCGAGCCAAACAGAGGTGATCTCATGGTGATCGTCCCGCAACTTATTGACATCCCGCAGTTCATCGACACTGACGTGGTCGTCCCGAAGGTGGCGAAAGCGCTCGCAGAGACGCTGTTCATGGTCACGGTGTCCTTCTTCTTCGCGGCGATCATCGGCCTCGTACTCGCGATCTTCCTGTTCGCCACACGTCCAGGACAACTGCTGCACAGCCGCATCGCGCACACCACACTCAACATCATCGTGAACACTCTGCGGCCGATCCCGTTCATCATCTTGTTGATCGCGCTCACACCGCTCACTCGCGAGCTGATCGGCACCAGCATCGGTCCGGCGGCCGCCATCCTTCCGCTGACGATCGCCGCCTCTGTCGGCATTGCCCGCGTGGCCGAGTCGAATCTCGTCGCCGTCGACCCCGGCGTCGTAGAAGCAGCGAAGGCTGTCGGTGCGAAGCCGCTGCACATCCTGTTCGGCTTCGTCGTGCGCGAGGCCTTTGGGCCGCTTCTGCTGTCGCTCACCTTCATCTTCGTCGCGCTCATCGACGCGACCGCAGTGGCCGGCGTTGTCGGTGGCGGCGGGCTCGGAAACCTCGCGCTGACATACGGATATCAGCGCTTCGACTATGGCGTAATGATCGTCATCATCCTTGTGCTCATCGGGCTCGTGCAGTTGGTGCAGCTGCTGGGGAATCGGATCGCACGCCGATTCATTGACGGATGACCGCACCGCATCACGTCGTCGTCGTGGGCGGCGGCGTCCTCGGAACGTCGGCCGCCGCACACATTGCTGAGACCGGCAGCCGCGTCACGCTCGTGACGGATGCTCCGAGTATGACGCACACGTCAGCAGCGAGCTTCGCGTGGGTAAACGCGAACGCAGTCGACTCAGCGTATGCGGAGTTCAAAGCGGCAGCCCGGGCCGAGCACGTTCGGCACGGCAGTGGTGAATGGTTCGTGCAGACCGGATCCGACCTCGATGATGTTGTCACGAAGGAGGACGGCTATGTCGACGTCGAGCGCTTCATCGCCGCGCATCGTGAACGGCTCGTGAAGGCAGGCGGTGCCCTGCACGTGAGGGCTCACGTGCAACGCCTTGATCGTCGCGCTGACAAGATCATCGTTGAGTACACCGCATCGGATGCTGCGCCAGAGGCCCCGAAGACAGCCACCGCCAAACCTGACACCGCCATGCTCGAGGCCGACACCGTCGTGCTCGCAGCCGGCTCGGGGACGGCGGAACTTGCCCGCTCGTTCGGTGCCGACACCCGCCGTATTGGCACGGCGACGGGCCCGCGCGGGTTTCTTGCTCGTGTGCGACTAGACCACGGGCTCACCAGCATCCGGTCGGTGAACGGTATGCAATTGCGCCCGGATGGCCCCGGCATCCTCGCCGCACAGAGCCTCACTCT
>DQHP01000052.1 GCA_003524435.1 Microbacterium sp. | reverse complement strand
CACGCGACGCGCACGCAGCGCAAGCGCGACGCGCGAAGACGAACGCTCAGGCCAGGATGAAGGTCACCTCGACCTCGACGGGGCTGTCGAGGGGAAGCACAGCGACGCCGACGGCGGCTCGGGCATGCGCGCCAGAGTCCCCGAAGATCTCGCCCAGGATCTCACTGGCGCCGTTGATAACGCCGGGCTGGCCACTAAATCCAGGATCGGATGCAACGAAGCCGCCCACACGCAGCACTCCGCCGATCTTCTCAACTCCGCCTGCGGCAGCCGCCGCCGCAGCGAGGGCATTCAGCGCGCATGTGCGGGCGTAGCCCTTGGCATCATCAGCAGCGACATCTGCCCCCACTTTGCCGGTCGCGGGCAACGTTCCCGCGACAAACGGCAGCTGGCCAGAAGTGTAGACAAGGTCACCGTGCACGATGGCAGGGACGTAGGCTGCGACGGGCGCTGCGACATCAGGAAGTTCGATGCCGAGTTCGCTCAGCCGGGTAGCAACGCTCATGCCGCTCCCCCATCGAACTGCCGTGCTGCCTGCTCTGCCGCGGCGAGCCCAGCGCTGTTCGAACCGTCTGCTGAGGTGGGCCGTTTGAAGTAGGCGACAAGGCCTCCCTCAGGTCCGGTGATCACCTGAACGAGTTCCCAGCCTTGCTTGCCCCAGTTGTTGAGGATGGCTGCGGTGTTGTGGATCAGCAACGGGGTGGTCAGATACTCCCAGGTGGTCATGGCACTCCTGCGTTCTCGTGACGCACGGCCGCGCCGCGCGTCAAAGGTTGTATTCAGGGAACTCCCCTACGATCTAGCGTATGCCTCAGAAGAATCGCACGGTGAAAGGCGTGCTCGGCGGTCTCCTCGGACTCGTCGGGCTCAGCGCTATCGCCGGGGTCCTGGTGACCGCAACTGTGACCCCCGCTCTCGCCGTTGCTGGTGCGGCTGGCTCGCAGGCGCTCAGCCTGTTCGAGAACTTACCGTCGTACCTGAAGCCAGACGCGCCCATGGAGCCGAGCACGTTCTATGCGATCGGCACTGATGGCAAGCCCGTCAAAATGGCGTCGTTCTTCGATCAGAACCGCACACAGGTCGACTTCAATCAGATCGCGCCCGTCATGTACGACGCGATCCTCTCGAGTGAAGACAAGGGCTTTTACGAGCATGGCGGCGTGAACATCGGAGCCACGACTAAAGCGCTTATCGACAATCTGCAGGGCACATCGTCTCGAGGCGCGTCGACGGTCAGCCAGCAGTATGTGAAAAACGTTCTCGTACAGCAGTGCGAGCAGGGCGTGCTTCCCGGTGCGGAAGATTACGACGACAAGATCGCGCAGTGCTGGAAGGATGCCACCGAGGCCACCGGCAGCGACGGCATCGAGCGCAAGCTCCAAGAGATGCGTTACGCCATCCAGATCGAGAAGGACTACTCGAAGAACGAGATTCTGCTCGGCTATCTGAACATCGCCAGCTTCGGCGGCACCGTGTACGGCATCGAAGCCGCAGCGAACTACTACTTCAACACCACAGCAGCAAAGCTCAACGTCACGCAGGCGGCGACGCTCGCCGGCATCGTACAGAACCCGAACTCGTACCGCATCGACCGCAAGGGCGGCACCGGCGCCGACGAGGACGGCAACGCAATCAACGGCGAAGAGGACGGCTACTCGCGTGCGCTAAAGCGTCGCAACTATGTGCTTTACCGCATGCTCGATGACGGCAAGATCACCCAGGCGCAGTATGACGAGGCGCATGAGACTCCGATTCAGCCGGCGATCAACCCGCCTGCCCAAGGATGTGCGGCCGCCGGCGACAACGCCTACTTCTGCCAGTATGTAAAGACAGTCGTGCTCAGCGATCCCGCGTTCGGCGATACTCCCCAGGAGCGCACGAAGGCGCTGCAGCGCGATGGCCTGCAGATTTACACCTCGCTTGATCTGCGCATCCAGAATCCCGCCGTCGAGGCGATGCGCGCACGTGTTCCCGCGAACCTCGACGATCAGAACCTCGGCGGCGCCGGAGTCACTGTTGAGCCGAGCAGTGGCCGCGTCATGGCGATGACCCAGAACACGACGTTCCGTGAAACTCCCACAGAGGACAAGGCCATCTCGTCCATCATCTATGCGTCCAACATGGCGCACGGTGGGTCAAACGGCTTCCAGGTCGGGTCAACATACAAGATCTTCACCCTGATCGATTGGCTTGAGCAGGGCCACTCGGTCAACGAGGTGGTCAATGGCCGCAACCGGCTGTTCAAAGACATGTCCTGCGGCGACAGCCCGGTGTATTTCGGTGACACGAAGATCGGAAACTTCGGAAACAACGCCGGTTACACCGCCACGCCGATGCGGTTCACGAGAGACTCGCTGAACTCAGGCTTTTTGGCCATGGCGGAAGAGCTCGACCTGTGCGAGATCAACGCGGTCGCCGACCGGATGGGTGTGACGCTCGCCAACGGTGGCAAGACCACCGATCAGAACGTGCCGTACGACGTACTTGGTTCGAAGAACATCTCACCCCTTGCAATGGCTGGCGCTTATGCAACCGTGGCCAACAAGGGTGTCTACTGCACCCCTCGCGCGATTGACAAGATCGTTGACCAGGATGGCCAAGAGTTGCCGTTGCCGGCCTCCTCGTGCACGCAGGTGATCACGCCAGAGGTCGCTGCGACAACGGCATACGCTTTGCAGGGCGTCATGCAGCGCGGCGGTACAGGTTCACGAGCGAACACCAGTGATGGAACCCCGTTGATCGGCAAGACGGGATCGCACGAGCTGTGGTCGACGATGATGATCGAGTCCAGCACGAAGGCCACCACAGCTGTATGGGTGGGCCGTTCCAAGGGCACCGAGACGATCTACCGCAGCTATTACGACGGCATCCGCATGCAGGACGCACGTTATTACATCGGTCGAGACATGCAACGCGCAGCGAACCAGGCGCTCGGCGGCGGCGATCAGTTCCCGCCGCCGGATCAGAACCTCACCCGCCGGGTGGTCAAGGATCTTCCGAGCGTCGTGGGTATGTCCATTGAAGAGGCAACCAACACGCTGAAGGACGCCGGATTCTCGGTGACTGAGGGCAGCCCGGTCGATAGTGACCTTGCCGCCGGTCTCGTTGCGGAGCAGAACCCGGGCGCCGGGCAAGTCGCCGGGGGCACCACCGTGACGATCTCGCCGAGCAACGGGCAGGGCAGCACCGTGCCAGACGTTGCAGGGCTGGAGCTCAATGAGGCCGTCGATGCGCTACGTTCTGCGGGCTTCTCGAATGTCTCGCTACACGGATCGTGTTCCAAACCAGACGCGAAGGCGAAGAGCACGTCACCAGATGGGGGCTCAGCGGCAAATAAGTCTGCCACTGTGACCATCAAGTGCGCGTAAGCTCACCCGCCTCGGTCCATCCGGCCCTCATCGCGCTCGGCGCGGTGGGGGTCGCTGGCGTGGCGTGCGCGGTGTGGGGTATCGGGATCGAGCGATACCTGTTCACGGTGCGAGAAGCCTCTGCCGCGACGTTGGCGCCCGGCTCTACGCCCCTCCGCGTCCTGCACGTCTCTGATGCGCATATGGCCCCGTGGCAGCACCGCAAACAGAACTGGCTGTCCTCCCTGGCTGAACTCGAACCCGACGTCGTCATCAACACCGGCGACAACCTCGGACACCGAGATGGCCTGGCTGGCATCCGCCGTTCGTTCGACGCGTTTGCGGGCGTACCGGGCGTCTTCGTGCACGGTTCGAACGATGTCTACGGCGCCACTCCCCGTAACCCGCTGCGCTATTTCGGTGGCCCATCACTGATGCACCGCGAGCCAGAACAGCTCGACACCGACAGCCTGGATGCCTACTTCACCGACGAGCTCGGCTGGCACAGTTTGAACAATGCCGCCGTACGACTTTCGGTCGGGGGCAATACAGTCGATCTTTTCGGAGTCAACGATGCGCACCGCGATTGGGATGACCTCGACGTCCTGCCCGATGCCATCGCCGCGCTCGGCAAAAGAGAGGCCGCCACACCGCTCCTGGGCGTCACACACGCCCCCTACCAGCGCGTGCTCAACGGCTTCACCGATCTCGGCGCCCAGGCGATCTTCGGCGGCCACACGCACGGCGGCCAGGTGTGTCTCCCCGGCTACGGCACTCTCGTCGCGAACTGTGACATCCCGTTGAAGCAGGCCAAGGGCCTCAGCACCTGGTCGCACGATGGTCGTAGCATCCCACTGAACGTCAGCGCGGGCTGCGGGCATTCGATTTACGCCCCCGTGCGTTTCGCGTGTCGACCTGAAGCGACGCTGCTGACACTGACGGCACGAGACACGCCCGCGTGATCTGTACGGCCGCGTCGATTCGGTGCGGCAGATATTTCCCTGTAGACTCAAACGGTTGCAACGGGGTGTGGCGCAGCTTGGTAGCGCGCTTCGTTCGGGACGAAGAGGCCGCAGGTTCAAATCCTGTCACCCCGACCAGTTGCAGTAGGGCCGCCCTCCGGGGCGGCTCTTTTTATATCCGTGTGGATCGCCGATCTGATCTGGAGACATCATGACTTCGCCCCGTCTTGTCGCCTTCGACCTCGATGACACTCTCGCGCCGTCCAAGGCCGTGATTGATCCGCGCATCGTCGCCCTCCTCGAAACGCTACTTGAGCGCGTCAGCGTCGCGATTATCTCCGGCGGCAATGAACCGCAGTTCCGCTCTCAGGTGATCGCTCAGCTCAGCGATGCCAATGCCGACCAGCTCGGCCGACTGCACCTGCTGCCCACGTGCGGCACACGTTACCTGCGCCACGACGGCGAGGATTTCGTCGCCATCTACGCGCACGATCTTTCTGATGAGCAGAAGGATGCTGCGCTGCTGGCCCTGCGTGAAGAAGCCGAGCGCCTCGGGTTTTGGGAGCCGAATCCCTGGGGCGACATTCTCGAAGACCGCGGTTCGCAGATCACGTTCTCCGCACTCGGGCAGAAAGCTCCGGGCGAGGCGAAGCACCAGTGGGATCCGTCCGGCGCGAAGCGCGCACAGCTGCGCGACGCCGTCGCTGCACGCCTCCCCGGCCTCGAAGTGCGCTCCGGTGGTTCGACGTCAATTGACATCACCCGTGCTGGCATCGACAAGGCCTATGGGATGACGGCGCTCGCTGAGCACACCGGCGTCCCCCTCAGCGACATGCTGTTTTACGGCGACCGCCTCGACGAAGGCGGCAACGACTATCCCGTACTCGCCCTCGGCGTTCGCTCGATCGCGGTGACCGGGTGGGAAGATACCGCCGACAAACTCGACGAGCTGCTCAAGACGCTGTAGCGGCGGCATCCTTCCCCCTGCGGGTCAGCTCACGACTGCCTGCGCGGCCACCTTTGCGATCGGCGTCAGCCGCTGCAACTGCGTGACGTGGCCCGGTTCAAGTTCGGCAAGCGAAGAAACACCCAGCAACCGCATCGTGCGCTCAATCTCGGTGCGCAGGATCTCGATCGTGCGATCCACTCCCTGACGTCCGCCAGCCATCAGGCCGTACAGGTACGCACGCCCGATGAGCGTGAAGTCTGCGCCAAGCGCCACGGATGCCACGATGTCAGCGCCATTCATGATGCCGGTGTCAACCATGACCGTGAAGTCATCTCCGACTGCCGCGCGCACGCTGGGCAGCAAGTGGAACGGGATCGGCGCACGGTCAAGCTGGCGACCGCCGTGGTTGGAAAGCACGATCCCATCGACACCTTCATCGCGAAGGCGCATAGCATCCTCGACGTTCTGGACTCCCTTGATGACGATCTTGCCCGGCCAGATGTCACGGATCACCGCAAGGTCGTCGTAGCTGATCGTGGGGTCCATTGCAGCATCCAAAAGTTCGCCGACGGTGCCACCTGTAGTGCTGAGCGATGCGAACTCAAGCTTCGGCGTGGTGAGGAAATCAAACCACCACCAGGGGCGAGGAATCGCGTTGATAATCGTGCCGAGCGTGAGCTGCGGCGGGATGCTGAAACCATTGCGCTTGTCGCGCAGGCGTGCGCCCGCCACCGGGGTGTCGACGGTGAAGTGCAGCGTGTCGAAGCCGGATGCGGCCGCACGACGGGTGAGTTCGTAGGAGATCTCTCGGTCGCGCATGACGTACAGCTGGAACCAGTTGCGTCCGTGGGGGTTGGCTGCTTTGACTTCTTCAATCGACGTCGTGCCGAGTGTCGAGAGGGTGAAGGGGATTCCAGCGGCAGCGGCTGCCCCGGCGCCGGCAATCTCGCCCTCGGTCTGCATCAGCCGCGTAAAGCCAGTGGGCGCGATACCGAAGGGAAGAGCGCTAGGTGCGCCGAGGATCTCAACACTCGTGTCCACGGTCGGCGCTGGACGCAGGATGCCGGGGTGAAACTCCACGTCTTCAAAAGCCTGCCGCGCACGCGTAAGCGAGATCTCGCCCTCTGCCGAGCCGTCGGTGTAGTCGAAAGCGGCCTTAGGCGTGCGACGTTTAGCGATCGAACGCAGATCGTTGATCGTCAGAGCGGCGTCAAGGCGACGCTTTCTGCCGTCGAACTCGGGCTTTTTAAACTTCATCAGATCGAGGAGCTCGACCGGGTTGGGCAACTGGCGCTTGACCATGATGTTCCTCTCAGTGGGTTTGTGTGGGTGTCACGCGGGTCAGGCCCGCGGTCGTGTAATAACCGGTGATGTGGTCGTGGACCAGTGTGCGCGCAGCATCCGATTCGCCCGCGTCGATTGCGGCGAGGAGCGCGTGATGCTCAGCACGAAGGCGTTCTACCATCGCCTGCCAGTCGGGGATCCCTGCCGCGGCGGCCTGCACGTAGGACTCAATGGAAGTGCGCAGCCCCGCCATCATTGCGGCGATCACCGTATTTCCGGATGCTTCGGCCAGGGCGAGATGCAATTGCGCGTCGAGAGCGAGGAACTCCTCGGCAGTGAGATCTGCGGCATCCATCGCAACGAGCACGCGATGCGCGTCAGCGGTGTCACGCGCCGGATCTGCGGCGAGGGATGCCGCGACAGTTGTCTCCAGCACAAGACGGGTCTTCACGACATCGCCCAGCGGGAAGCCCTGCGCGGCCACCTGGAGGCGCAGCAAGGTCGACATGCCCCCGGAGGGCGTAGCGATCACGATCGCGCCGGAGGACGGCCCTGAGCCTGTCGCGGTGCGGATGAGGCCCATGACCTCCAGCACTCGCAACGCCTCGCGCACACTCGAGCGGCCCACGCCGAGATCGGCAGAAAGGTCTCGCTCAGAGGGCAGACGGTCGCCGGGGCCGAGGCGCCCTTCGAGGAGGTCGCGTTCGATGTGCTCGAGCACCGTGCGCCATGCGCGTTCTGCCATTACCCCTCCTGTGGTCAGACCACAGCGTATCGCGTGTGGTCAGACCACGCAAACGAAGGGCAGGCGGTGCCAAATCTCAGCCCAGGCGTCCGCCAGACTCTTCGAGGTAGCAGTGGCCGCAGAGAGATTCGTAGGTGACGACATCGGCGGGCGCTCCCCCGGTGGCCCCCTCATCGATCGCGACCTGGTCACCGTCAAAGACGAACGTGCCATTGATGACTCGACCGTTGAAGACGGCCTTGCGCCCGCACCGGCAAATCGTTTTGAGCTCTTCCAATGAATGCGCAATCGCGAGCAGCCGGGCCGAGCCGGGGAACGCATGGGTCAGGAAATCATTCCGAATGCCATAGGCGATGACGGGGATGCCATCATCCACCGCAATACGAAAGAGATCATCGACCTGAGCGGCGGTGAGAAACTGTGCCTCGTCAATGAGGAGACACGCGACATCGATCGGGTCGGCTGGGAGCAGTCCCTCGTCGTTTCGGCGCTGCATCCGCTCGCGCTCATCATGAAATAGCGCCCGCGCATCACCATCAGCAGGGATCAGAAAATCGACCTGCCGCGTCATCCCAAGTCGGCTTTCAACCTGAGCGGCACCCTTGGTGTCGATCTCAGGCTTAGCGAGCAATACCCGCTGCCCGCGCTCTTCATAGTTGTACGCCGCCTGCAGCAGCGCCGTCGATTTGCCGGAGTTCATCGCCCCGTAGCGGAAGTACAGCTTCGCCACGGCGCCGCGCTACTTCGAAATGCCGAGAGTAGCCGCAGTGGACGCGATCGACTTCTCTGCCGCAGCCTCATTCTCGTTCAGCTTCTCGCCGTACGTCGGGATGAGTTCGCGCAGTGCAGGCTCCCAACCGGAGTACTGCTCCGGGAAGCACTTCTCCAGCAGGTTCAACATGATCGGCACAGCCGTTGACGCCCCCGGTGAGGCACCCAGGAGGCCAGCGATTGTGCCGTCAGCTGCCGAGACAACCTCGGTTCCGAACTGCAGCACGCCGCCCTTCTTCGCATCCTTCTTCATGACCTGCGCACGCTGACCGGCTTCGATGAGAGTCCAGTCCTCGTCCTTCGCCGTGGGCATGAAGACACGCAGGCTGTCGACCTTCTTGCGATGCGTCTTGGTCAACTCGCCGAGGAGGTACGTGATCAGATCGGGATTCGCGAACGCGACCCGAAGCATCGGCCACAGGTTGTGCGTGCGTACCTGCGTGACAATGTCGAGCATCGAGCCGTTCTTGAGGAACTTCGGGCTGAAGGTCGCAAAGGGCCCGAAAAGTAGGGATGCTTCACCATCGACAACACGGGTATCAAGGTGCGGCACCGACATCGGCGGAGCGCCGACGGATGCCTGCGAGTAGACCTTGGCCTGGTGCTGCGCGACCACGGCCGGGTTGGAGGTCTTGAGGAACTGCCCACCGATCGGGAAAACGCCGTAGCCCTTGATCTCAGGGATGCCAGAGCGCTGCAGCATCTTCAATGCCCAACCGCCCGCGCCCACGAAGACAAACTTCGCGTTCACCTTGCCGGGAGTGCGGCCGAGAGAGCGGCGGAATGAGACATCCCAGCTACCGTCCTTCTGCTTCTTGAGTGCGCGCACTTCCTGGTTGGTGCGGAGCTCAACACCGCTGTCTGCGAGGTGGCCGAACAGCTGATGCGTGAGCGCGCCGAAGTCGACGTCGGTTCCGGCTGGCACACGCGTCGCGGCAAATGCCTCACCCTTGCGACGCTTCTGCATAAGCAGCGGCGCCCACTTGTTAATGACACGGGAGTCTTCGCTGTACTCGATGCCGTCGAACAGCGGCTGTTTCTTGAGAACCTCGTAGCGGTCCTTGAGGTAAGCGACGTCCTTCTCGCCCCGCACGAACGTCATGTGCGGAGTCGCGTTGATGAAGGTGGAAGGCTCGTCAAGTACGCCCTTATCGACCAGTGACGACCAGAACTGGCGGCTCTGCTGGAACTGCTCGTTGATTGAGACAGCCTTCGCGGGGTCGAGTGGACCGTCGCTATTCTTGGGCATGTAGTTCAACTCACACAGGGCGGCATGGCCGGTGCCCGCGTTGTTCCACGGGTTAGAGCTTTCCTGGGCCACATCTGAAAGTCGCTCGAAAGCGACGATCTTCCAGTCAGGCTGGAGTTCGTGCAGCAGAGTACCCAGTGTGGCGCTCATAATGCCACCACCGATGAGGACGACGTCGACGGATTCAGTCACCCGACCAGTCTAGTTCGCACCCGCGCATCCCCCGAACCAGGTGCCTCCCCCGCGCGAGACTCGAGAACGCGTTTCTACGCGGCGACGCTCAGTCGCGCAGCAACGATCTCTGCGATCTGCACAGCGTTCAGCGCCGCGCCCTTGCGAAGGTTGTCGTTGCTGACAAACAGCACCAGCCCCTTGTTCTCGGGAGCAGACTGGTCAGCCCGGATGCGACCGACGAAGCTCGGGTCTTTTCCTGCGGCGTGCAGCGGCGTCGGCACGTCCTGCAGCTCCACACCGGGCGCAGCAGCGAGCACCTCGCGCGCACGCTCAGGGGTGATGTCCTGCGCGAACTCGGCGTGAATCGACAGCGAGTGCCCGGTGAAGACGGGCACCCGCACGCAGGTGCCGGCTACACGGAGGTCAGGAAGCCCGAGAATCTTGCGGCTCTCGTTGCGGAGCTTCTTCTCTTCGTCGGTCTCGTTCAGCCCGTCGTCGACAACCGAGCCAGCAAGCGGAATCACGTCGAACGCGATCGGTGCGACGTAGTTGTTCGGTGCGGGGAAGTCGACAGCCGAGCCGTCGTGCACGAGGCGCAGCGTGTCGCCCTGGGCAAGCACTCCTTCGACCTGGCCGAGCAGTTCCTGCGCGCCAGCAAGACCGGATCCAGACACAGCCTGGTACGTCGAGACGATGAGTCGCTCAAGACCCGCGGCCTCAGCCAGCGGCTTGATCACCGGCATAATCGCCATCGTGGTGCAGTTGGGGTTCGCGATGATGCCGCGCGGACGCTCATCGATTGCGTGCGGGTTGACCTCACTGACCACCAAAGGAACCTCAGGGTCGTTGCGCCACGCACTGGAGTTATCGATGACGACAGCACCCGCTGCGGCGAAACGGTCGGCGTAGGCACGGCTGGCCGTGGCGCCGGCCGAGAAAAGTGCGATGTCGATGCCCGAAGCATCCGCTGTTTCCACGTCCTCGACGACGACGTCCACGCCGGCGTACTGGATCGTCTTACCTGCTGAGCGCGCCGAAGAGAAGAGCCGCAGTTCCCGAATCGGGAACGAGCGCTCTGCGAGAATCTCGCGCATCACGGTGCCCACCTGGCCGGTGGCGCCGACGATGGCGACGGAGTGTCCTGAGTCGGAAATGCGAGTCATGAATAATTCCTTGGCGTTGTGCAGTATTGCAAGCGAGACGCAAGGCGCGACGACGGGGTGCGGATGCCGCGCCTGGCGCCGATGTCAGGGTTCCGGCGAGTCTACCCTTCGACCGGCTCAGGGAGCGACCCGGGCTGATGGGCTCAGGGAGCGACCTGTGCGATGTATGTGAAGAACGGCGATCGCTGCGCGACGCGCTCGTAAAGTCGCTGCGCATCGGTGTTCGATTCCGAGGTGATCCAGCGCACTTCGAGGAGGCCCTCCTCAGCGGCGATCTCCTGAAGGCGTGTAATCATCGCCGCTCCGACACCATGACCTCGGGCATCAGAGGCCGTGAACAAGTCATCCAGGAAGATCGCCGCACCGCCCCGGGACGGACGAGCAAAACGACGCCAGTGGGCAAGTCCAATCGACTCAACGCCCTGCACGGCGATGAGCGCATTCAACTCATGGCTCTCGTCATTCAGCCATCGCCAGACGGTGTCGATCACCGCTTCGTCATGCTTGAGCGCGTAGAAGTCCCGGTATTCGCGGAACAGCCGTTCCCATCCTGGCCGGTCGGATTGCTCGACCGGCCGGATGAGGATGGTCATTTCAGCGACCGGTACCGGCATGAACGACGGCTTCATCATTGCCGTCGAGACCGTAGGCGGTGTGTACGATGCGGGCGGCGTCAGCCACATCCGAATCACGAAGCACGACCGAGATGCGAATCTCGGAGGTCGAGATCATCTCGATGTTGATTCCGGCAGTCGAGAGCGCTTCAAAGAGCGTCGCAGATACACCTGAGTGCACACGCATACCTGCGCCGACGACCGAGAGCTTGCCGATCTGGTCGTCGTGGACCAGACCTTCGACGCCCACCTCAGACTGCTCTGCCGCCAGGGCCTTCAGCGCAGGCGATGCATCTGCCTTGGGCAGCGTGAAGGAAATATCAGCGCGGCCGGTGGATGCGGCAGAGACGTTCTGCACGATCATGTCGACGTTGGCGCCAGACTTCGCGACGATCTTGAAGATTTCGGCGGCCTTGCCCGGGACGTCGGGCACTCCGAGGACGGTGATCTTCGCCTGGCCCATATCGGTGGCAACGCCCGCAACGATCGGTTCTTCCATGACTTCTCCCTCGGCTTCGCGAGGGTTCTTCATGCCCTCGCCCAAAACGTATGTGCCTTCGCTCGAGGAAAAGCTCGAGCGTGCGTGGATGAGCACGCCATGACGGCGAGCGAATTCGACAGCGCGAATGTAGAGCACCTTCGCACCGTTGGCTGCCAGCTCCAGCATCTCTTCGCTGGAGACGTGATCAAGCTTCTGAGCTTGCGGAATCATTCGTGGGTCGGCAGTGTAAATACCGTCGACATCGCTGTAGATTTCGCAGACGTCAGCGCTCAGCGCAGAAGCCAGTGCGACAGCCGTGGTGTCAGAGCCGCCACGACCGAGCGTGGTGATGTCGCGGGTGTCACGGTTGAAGCCTTGGAACCCCGCGACGATGACAATTGAGCCTTCGTCGAGCGCTTCGCGCAGGCGCACCGGCGTGACATCGACGATGCGCGCCGAACCGTGGTGATCATCCGTGATCATTCCGGCCTGGCTGCCGGTAAACGAACGTGCGTCGAACCCCATCGAGTGAATCGCCATGGCCAGCAACGCCATCGAAATGCGCTCTCCGCTGGAAAGGAGCATGTCCATCTCACGCGGCGCAGGAATGGGTGCGACGTCATTCGCGAGGTCAAGCAGTTCGTCTGTCGTATCGCCCATCGCGCTCACGGCAACGACGACGTCGTGGCCTGCGCGCCTCGTATCGACAATGCGCTTCGCGACACGCTTAATGCTCTCGGCATCGGCGACAGACGAGCCACCGTATTTCTGCACAATGAGGGCCAAACTCACTCCTCTGGGGATTCGCGGGCAGGTCCGCCCACAGGCCATTGTAGTTTCGACGCACATGCCCCGTTGCGCATGTGACCGAAGGACTCAAAGCACCCCTAGTCGCCTGGCCTCACTCGCAGCGGCCGTACGGCTCGCAACGCCGAGCTTTTCCAGCAGGTGCACGATGTGCGTCTTGACCGTGGATTCGGAGATGAACAGCCGTGCGGCGATCTCTTTATTCGCGGCCCCCTCATCGACCAAGAGCAGGACGTCGCGTTCACGATCGGTCAGCGTCACGCGCGGCGCACGCAGAGCCGCGAGCAACCGTTCATCGCCGCCTGGGGTGAGCACCATCGCCCCGGCAGCGGCGTCGACAATAGCTCGGGAAATGGTGTCATTGTCGACGTCTTTCAGCAGATAGCCGGCGGCTCCCGCTTCGACGGCGCGGATGATCTGCGCGTCATGATCGAAGGTCGTGAGAATCAACACCGCAGGCGCCTGCGGCATCCGCCGAAGTGCCGCGGTGGTCGCAACCCCGTCCATCCCCTCCCCCATCCGCAAGTCACACAGAACGACATCTGGATGCAGTTCGGATGCCACGACAAGGGCCTCTTCACCCGTCGAGGCTTCGCCGACAACGGTGAATCCTCGCGCCTCGATGATCGCCCGCAGGCCGGCACGCACTACCGGGTGATCGTCGATCAGCAGAACTCGAACGCTCATGCTCCACGCTCCTGTCCGGACGACGCCGGGAGATCAGCATCCATTCTCGACGTCACTGGAACCGATGCTTTCAGCACCGTGCCCTCGCCCGGGGCGGTACTGACTTCGAGTTCTCCCCCGAACTCGCGAAGCCGCGAGCGCATCGCCGCCAGCCCGTAAGACGTAGAGGATGCGGACCGCAGCGCCCCACCCTCAAGAAAACCAACGCCGTCATCGCTCACGATCAGCCATGCGACAGCACCGGCGAGAGCCAATTCAACAGTGACAGTACTCGCGTTGGCGTGCTGTTTGACGTTCGCCAATGCCGACTGCGCGACTCGCAGGAACACCACTTCGACCGGTGTGGGCAGCGGCGGCAATTCCGAGTCCACTCGCAGTTCCACCTCGACGTTTGCGTCCTCTTGCAATGCGGTCAGCATCCGTTCGATTGCCGCTGCTAAGGCAGAGCCTTCGAGTTCAGCGGGAGCAAGCGCAGCAACGATGCGGCGGAGGTCGGTGAGCGAGTGTTGTGCGAGAGATTCTATTTGCGGCATACGTTCGCCGTCGCCACTGCGTGCCAACAACACCATCGAGCTGAGTTCCTGAGCGATCGTGTCGTGGAGGTCGCGCGCGAGGCGCGTGCGCTCCTGAGTTGCGCCCGTCTCACGCTGAGTGTGCGCCAGTTCTTCCTGCAGCGACGCCATCTCGTTCTGCGTGCGCACCAGCGATGCGATCAGACGATCACGCTCAAGGGCATCCCGCAGCAGCGCGTCATAGCCGAGCGAAATCGCCAGCGCGAATCCACCGCCGAGAAGGGGACCCGCGATATGTGCGAACGAAATCGGTGTCTGATGCAGAATCGGCGCAAGAATCGCCGCGGCGAGCACCGGCACAGCAAATGCCACAGACGGCCAGGCCCGGAGCAAGTGTCCGGCGAGCAGTAACAGTGGAAAAGACAGCCAGACGAACTCTGCGGACACCACGAGCATTCCGAGCCAGAGGATGCCGAGGCCATACAGCCACCACCGACCAAAACGCCCGCGTACGAACGACGCACCAGCTCCGTACCACGCCAAAAACAGGCCCGGTGCCACCATCGCCGGCAGCAACGGAACATCGACGGCGACCGCGCGGACCGCCGTCACGACAGCGAGGAGGACCGTGATCACGTGTAGCGCGAAGCGTGCTGATCTCAGCATCCGACCACGGGCGGGGTCAGCGATCGACGGTGCAGGCATGGTTTGATTCTCTCGCGTTCTGCACGGTATCGCCCGCAGTCAAGATCGATCATTCGATGGATCCCGCGCAGCACGCCGCTGGCGACGATGGAGACATGACGCACACAACTCTTCCCGCCCAGCGCGCAGCGCAGCTTCTTCTTCTCCGTGCGGTGGCCACTTACACCGTGGCCGGCCTGGCTGCCGGCCTTTTTTATCGCGAGTTCACCAAGGCCAACGGCTACCCCGAGGGGATGATGGGCCAGCTCGGCCTCGCACACACCCACATTCTGACGCTCGGAATGATCGTGCTGCTTATTGTGCTGGCACTGGAGAAGGTCTTTTCTCTCTCATCGAACCGACTATTTCCCTGGTTCTTCTGGATTTACAACGCGGGAGTCGTCGTGACGACAGCAATGCAGATCTGGCACGGGATGCTTCAAGTACAGGGACTGGAATCATCCAAGATGATCGCCGGCATCGCAGGTCTCGGCCACATGCTCGTTGGCGCAGGCTTCGTGCTGCTCCTGCTCAGCCTGCGGACTGCTATCCGCCGCGCTCCGGTGTCTCAGGTGGCGGTTGCTCAGGAACTCGCTCGCTAGGACGCCACAGCAGGGGATGTAAGGCATTCGGTTTCAGAGCGGCGCAGACGGGCGGGTGCGCAGACGTCCGCCCGTCGCGGCGAGCCAGCATCCGATCAGGATGAGCGGGAACCCCCACAACAGGCCGGCGGTGATGGGCTCTGCAAGGACGAGAGAGCCCAGCAGGATCGCGATCACGGGGTTGATATACGTGAACAGTGGCGCGCGCACCGGGCCGACTTCACGGATGAGTGCGAAAAACGCCACGAAGGCGACAGCGGTGCAAATGACGCCCAACAGCACAAGCGACACCGTGGAGCGGGCCGTCGGAACTTCGTGCTGCGTGAGAAGAGCCGCAGGAAGGTAGCCGAGACCTATGGCAAGCAGCGCGAGGGTGATGGTGCCCAGCGAGGGGACATGAGCGAGCTTGTGCGCCACGATGAACGGGGCGATCGCGTACAGTAACGCGGTGAGCATGACTTCCCCGATGGCGAACAAGCTGGCCTGACCGTTCGGGAATAGCCCCGGGCCAATCACCACGACGCCCACACCAACGAACCCGAGAAGCAACCCGCCCAGCCTGAGAGGAGCGAGTGCTGATCGATCACCGCGCAGCAACGCGATAATGACGGCGAACAACGACACTGTCGATACCAAGAGCCCGGTCAGCCCTGAAGACAATTGCGTCTCGGCATGGCTGAGCAGCAAGAACGGCCCTGCCATCTCGACCATTCCGAACCCGAGCACCCACGGCCAGTACTTCCAGGCCGCCTTCAGCGCGCCGCTGCGGATTGCAAACGGCAGCAGGATGCAGGCTCCGAGTAACGTGCGTCCGGCCACAACAGCGGGCGGGCTGAATGAATGCACGGCCTCTTTTATGAAGAGGTAAGTGATGCCCCAGACAAACCCCATGACAGCGAAGAGGATCCATCCCCTGCGGGTGAATCCACCGGGGGCACTCATCCCTTCACGGACGCGGCGACGTCTGCAACCAGGTCGCAGTCTGCAACCAGGTCACAGCGTGCGTCGACCTTCGAAGGCTCGACCGAGTGTGACTTCGTCGGCGTACTCGAGGTCTCCGCCGACGGGAAGCCCCGATGCCAGCCGCGACACGGTGATCTGCATCGTCGTGAGCAGGCGACTCAGGTAGCTTGCTGTCGCTTCGCCTTCGAGGTTCGGGTTCGTCGCGAGAATGACCTCTTGCACAGTGCCGTCCGCGAGGCGTGACATCAACTGCGTGATGCGCAGATCGTCCGGCCCGACTCCGGCGATGGGGCTGATCGCGCCGCCGAGCACATGGTAAAGCCCACGGAACTCACGGGTGCGTTCGATGGCGGAGACATCTTTCGCGTCTTCGACCACGCAGATCAGCGCCGGGTTGCGACGTGGGTCTCTGCAGATCGCACAGCGATCCTGCTCGGAGACGTTGCCACAGATCTCGCAGAACCGCACCCGCGCACGAACGTCAGTGAGAAGCTCTGCCAGACGCGCGACATCGAATGTCGGTGTCTGCAGGATGTGGAACGTGATGCGCTGTGCGGACTTCGGACCGATACCAGGCAGTCGACCGAATTCGTCAATGAGTTCCTGAACAATACCGTCGTACATCAGGCAAACCTCGTCGGCGGTTCATAAGGCTCTTCGCGCACAAACGTCGCGCCCAGCACCTGACGGACAACTGCCTCGCCGTAGCGCTGCACACCGCCTGGAGAACGCTCGGTCACAGACGGCGCAGGGCGCGCAGGCGGTGCGGCAGCCTGCGGTGCGGCTG
>DQHP01000159.1 GCA_003524435.1 Microbacterium sp. | reverse complement strand
CGTCGTTTTCGGAGTCGGTGATCCAGATGATCGTGTTGCCGGGGGAGACCGCGCGGCTTCCCCCTGCCACGCGCGTCACCTCGCGGGTGGCGAGCCGGCGACTGGCCAGCAGGAGACGGCCGGCTTCGACATTGTCAGCATCCGCCCAGATGTTCGAGGCGGACTCGACGATCAGGGCGACGCGCATCTCCGATTGATTGGCGGACTGCATCATCAGGTCAGCGAGCTTTGCGACAGAGCCAACCGTGGCGCGATTCAGATGCGCATCGGGGAAGAAATCGTTGCTCACGACGGACTCGCGCACATGATCCAGACGGATGCCGTCGAGCGAGTCGAAGCGATAGACAAGGTCGTATTCGTTCGCGAGGAGGCACTGCTCGATGAGTTCGACAGTCGAGTGGAATGTGCCCGAATCGAGCGGATAGTGCAGATCGTGCACATTGCCAGTGACGAGATACTGCCCGGTGATCGGCAGTGAAAGGTCGAGTTCTCGCACCCAGGCCGGATAAGCACCCATGTGGACCGCCCGGTTCACGACGTTCTCCTGTGAGTGTCGGCATCCGTCAGACCGATCGACGTGAGCGCGCTGAGGTGGGCTTCCATCCCCGCGCCGAGTAACGGCGTGGACTGGCTTCGTAGGAACTGCGGAGGGTCGAGGCTGAGCGCCGAGACCTGCGAACTCAACTGCTCGATGAACGCGGGGTATGCACTGAGCGGCCCGCCGAAAGCCACCGCACTCGGGTTCAGCGTGATGACGATGTTCGCGATTGCGCGCGCGAGCACATCGATGACGGCCCCGTCCACGACGGCTTCGCCCAGAATCTCGGCGGCGCGATCGAGGTCGATCTCGTATCGACCGGGCGTGCCGAGGCCGAGTTCGACGAGTCGCTGCGTCAGATCGAGCGGATGCTCGCTGTCGTCGGTGAGGAGGTATCCGATCTCGCCGGCGAGACCGCCGCGCCCTCGGTACAGGCGACCGTTGAGCATCAGTCCGGCGCCCAGCCCCTGCCCGCCGTAGACGTAGAGGAAGTCATCCTGGCCGCGCAGTTCACCCTGGCGATACTCGCCGAGGGTCGCCCAGTTCACGTCGTTGTCGATCATGACGTGTGCGGTATCGGGCAGCGTCAGGTCGGTCAGCGCGCTCTGCGCGGCGGCCGGGAAGACGGAGCGTTCGAGCTTCACGGGAGTGCCGGATGCGTAATCCACGGGATCCGCGATCGAGACGGCGGCGGCTAAGAGCGGCGCGGGATGCTGCTGCGCCACAGCCGCGATGAGTCGATTCGCGATCGCGACGATCTCGGTAGCGCTCGCTGATGCGGTGACCGGCTCTTCTTGCGTGGTGCGGACGGTGCCGGAGAGGTCGCGGGATTCGACGGTGATGGCCGTGCTCTGGATCACGATCGCAACGGATCGGCCGTGGTCCACGTTGAGTTGGAAGAGCGTCGCGACTCCGCCGCGGCGGCCCTCGCGGATGCCCGTTTCCTCAATCACGCCACGTTCAAAAAGCCGCTTGGCTGCGGCGGCGACGCCCGGTTTGGAGAGGCCCGTGAGTTGTGCGATCTCGGCGCGCGAGATCGGTTCGACCGCCGTGGCCACTGCCGAGAGCACGGTGGTGTCAGTGATCGAGGCCAGCACGTCGGGGCGGGGCGAGGCGTGAGTGCCGCCGGATGGCGTACTTGACTTCGGCATCGATCATCTCCTATCGTGTGAATCACGTATTCAGTAATAGTATCTTACTGAACCCCAAGCGCAAGGAGATGATCTCATGTCAGGGCAGACGAGTTGGGCTTCGCCCCCCGAAGACTTTCCGGCCGCGATCCGTGCGGTCAAAGCAAAGCTCCGCGAGCAGATCGGCGACGTCGACGCGCTTTTCGCGCGCATTGAAGCTGACCTCGAGCCCAAGGTCATCGAGATCGAACAGGCCCGCGACCGCGGTGAAGACGTCTGGCCGATCGTGCAGTTCGCCGATATCGAAGCGGGCACCGTGCCGCAGGAAACGATCGATTTGATCCACCGCCGCGGCTGCGCAATCGTGCGTGGCCAGGTCAGTGAAGACCAGGCGACCGAGTGGGATCGCTCACTCGTCCAGTACGTCGACAGCAACGACTTCATGAATCAGTACCGTGGGCCCGCCGATAACTTCTTCGGCACCCTCGACGCCTCCACACCTGAGATCTACCCGATCTACTGGTCGCCAGCGCAGATGGAGGCTCGCCAACATGAGCACACCGCGCAGGTGCAGAGCTTCCTCAACCGCATGTGGAAGAGCGAATCGCATGGCGTCACGTGGTTCGACCCTGACCAGGACTCGATGTATCCCGACCGCATCCGCCGTCGCCCACCGGGGACGAACTCGAAGGGTCTTGGCGCTCACACCGACTCCGGATCAGTCGAGCGGTGGCTGACGCCTGCGTACCAGCAAGTGTTCGAATCGATCTTCACCGGAGACTACGAGTCGTATGACCCGTGGGATGCGGCGTTTCGCACCGAGGTCGATGAGTATCCGTCATCGACGATGTGCAGCATGTTCCGCAGCTTCCAGGGGTGGCTGGCGATGTCGGAGATGCAGCACGACCAGGGCGTGCTGTGGGTCGTTCCGATTCCGGAGGCGATGGCGTACATCCTTGTGCGCGCCCTGCTGGACGATGTGCCCGATGACGAGCTTGCCGGGGCCGCACAGGGCATGGCGCTCGGCATCAACGAGCAATATCACCCGCTGCTGATGCGCGCGCGCTCGGGCATTCCGACCGTGCAGCCTGGCGACTCGGTGTGGTGGCACTCGGATGTCATCCACGGCGTTGCATCGGTCGAAAGTCAGGAGGGCTGGGGCAACGTCATCTACATCCCGGCGGCACCGATGTGCGCGAAGAACGCGGCCTACGCGAAGGATGTCGCCGAGCGCTTCCGTCGCGGCGAAAGCCCCGCGGACTTCCCGAAGGAAGACTACGAGGTCAACTGGGAGAACCGCTTCCGCGAAGATCAGCTCAACCAGATCGGCGCGCGTGGACTCGGTGTGGTGCGCAAGGCGCGGACCGTCGAGCGTGAGGCCGTGGCGCCGCGCAGCTGACACCGCTTCCGGCATGTCTGGTGCCCTACGCGCTGAATTCGCGGAGCCAGCGGTCGACTAGGCGGCGTAGAGTACGCGGCATGTCGAGTATCCGAATCGAGGATGAGACACGATCGCGCGTGTACGAAGCGATGGCGGCGGTGTCACGCGCGAACTTTCTTCCTGACGCGGTGCGCCACCTCGCCGCCACCGACAGTCCGGTGCACATCGGCTGGGGCGCGACGAATTCGCAGCCGTCGACCGTCGCCCGGATGCTGGAGTTGCTCGCCCCGAAGCCCGGAGACTGCGTGCTCGATGTCGGCAGCGGTTCGGGTTGGACCACTGCGCTTCTTGCTTATCTTGTCGGCGAGACAGGCACGGTGATCGGGGTGGAGCGGCGACGGCCGGAGCGCTCGGACTTGCGGCATCCGCCCCCTTCGATCGAATCCTCGTCTCGGCCGACTTCAACCGGATGCCGGACGACCTCGTCGACCAACTGGGTGCAGGGGGACGGATGGTGGCGCCGATCGCTGGGCTGATGACCGTCATCGACCTGCGAGAGGGGAAGATGCATCGCCGCGAGGATGCCGGCCGCTACAGCTTCGTCCCGCTGCGCGAGGACTGATGACCGCACATGCTCACGACGTCGGATCAGTGCGCGAAGCGGACGGCGCGGATCAGACGAACTGCACGGTTTGCTGCAGCCGCGTGCGCACATCGAACAGTTCATTGCCGCCGATGTCGCGTGCACCCGGAACGCCCTGACGCAGCACCATGCGCAGCGCGCTGCGGCGCACGACGACGACGGGTATGCCGCGGATCTTGCCCAGTGGCGTGATCGCCTGCTCCAGATCCTCGTCGGGGAGGACGACAATCGCACCGCCGAAGCGCACTTTCGCCGCGCGGGCTATGACGCGCATCCGGCCGAGAAGGCTGGCGATGGGCGGCTTGCTGGCGCGACCTCCGATGCCAGGACCGGTGATCTCACCGCGACGGAACTTCACGCTCTCGCCGAAATCCTCTGACATGACACCGTAGAGGCCGGAGGGGCTCAGAATGACATGGTCGAGCTTGTCCTCAGCATCCGTGCCCGTCGCAACGTCATGCCACACAGTGAATCCCATTCCGAGATCAGTGACCGTGCGTGCGGTTTCTTCTTCGGCAAGCGCATCCGCCAGCATCCGTCGCAAATGTCTCGGCGCGGAGCGCACGAGGGCGGGGTCGTACGGGTCGGCGACATCGACGCCGTGGCCAGCCCATTCGCGGATCAGCGTCAGGTAACGTTCGCGTCGCCAGCCACCCGGATGCCCGTACGAGCGTGCGCGCGGGCGTGAATCGGTGGTGGCGGGGCGAGCATGCCAGCCGTTCCACTGCGGTTCTTGCGGGGTCGCGCCGAATCCGTGTCCGCGGTCATAGGCCGCTCGCCCTTCTGCCGTGCCGACGAGCTCCCACGCGCGCTGGACGTGGATGAACTCTGCGGCGTCGCCGCCCGTGTCAGGATGCGTCTGACGAAGTCGCAGTCGGTACGCCCGGCGCAGTTCATCTTCGGTGGCGGTGGGGTCGACTCCGAGTACTTCGTACGCGGAGTGAGAGAGGGGGCTGTCGAACATCAGTCCCTATTATCGTCGGGTGCAGCCAGTCGGGGGTCAGGCATGATGGTGTCGATCTTCGGTTTGGCGTTCGCGTGGGCGCGCCACCACACGACGAATCCGACCGCGGTGAAGGCCCCGTAGAAGACATACATGAATCCGGTGGCGTAGTAACCGGCGCTGAACAGCAGTGGTACGCCGACGATATCGACGGCAATCCAGATGAGCCAGAACTCCGTCCAGCCCTTCGCCATACCGTAGGTCGCAAGCAGCGAGCCGACGAACGTCCAGGCATCGGCCCAGACGGGTTCGTACGACCCGAGCACGCGAAACAGCGGAGTGAGGGCGATCGTGCCGACCACGAGCACGAGGATGAGTCCGATGCGCGCGCTGCTTGGCGCCCATCGTGGGGTGACCTGCCCGTCGGATGCCTCTGCCTGTGCTTGTCGCCAGCGAACCCAGCCATAGATCGCTACGGCGATAAACATCACCTGGCGCCCGGCCTGGCCCAGCAGATTAGGCAGCGAGTGCGCGGGGTTCAGGATCGAGCCGAGGAACACTGTCAGCAGCAGAAGGTTGCCGATGATGCCGACTGGCCACGCCCAGATCTTGCGACGCATGCCGCCGAGCGCGCTGGCAAGACCGAAGATGTTGCCGACGACCTCACGGATGAGCAGGGATTGCCCGCCAGGCAGCATCCACTGTGAGTTAAAAGCGTCGACGAGCCACCGCAGGACGTCCATAATTCCCCCTGTGCTTCTCCCATCCAGACTGTGACTGTCGGTACCGGAATTTCACCGGTTCAATCGCCGCCAAGAAGGGCAGCGAGTCGCGGACTTTGACCGCCGGTTCGGATTTTCACCGATCCCGGAGCACGTATGTGTTCAATCGGAACCTTACCTGACGAGCTCAGCCAAGCTCGATATGGAAGCGTCGAAAGGATCGTCGTTGCGTGGTGGGTCTCCGACGGGGCGAGCTACGTAGCAGGTTCGCATCCCGGCGCGATGAGCCGCACGAAGGTCCCATGCGTGCGCGGCGACCATGAGGATGCGGTCCGCGGGCCGGTTGGCGACCTTGATTGCACGGTCGTACAGCGCCGGCGCCGGTTTGTACGCGCTCACATCGTCTGCGCTCACTCCGGCGTGCCATCGCATGCCGGAATTCGCGGAGAGGTGGAGAAGGGATGTCGGCTCGGAGTTCGACAGGGCGAGTACGGGAATCCGGGCGGTGAGCCGCTCAAGACCGCTGACGGAATCCGGCCATGGCGGAAGTCGCTGCGAGGCGGAAGCGAGAAGCGTGGCAGCGGCGGGAGGCACTTTCAACCCTCGATTCGACAACTCCTGGAGGATGAGTGCGGCAGCCTCGGCGTCGAGTGTCTCCGAGCCGACGTACGGCTGATAGCCCCCAGAGATCGCGGCCTGCCGAGTCTCGACGTGGAGCTGCCACTGGGCGACGAGGGTGTCGACCAACTGCGGCTCTGCAGTCGGCGCCGCCTCAGCGATAGCTCTGCGCAGACCTGCGGGTTGATCGACGAGAGTCCCGAGCACGTCGAACACGATCACGTCGATGTTGGTGAGGTGTGGCGTCATGACCGGTGCAACAGCACGTCGGCCCCGCGTGTTCCGGCTCGGTCACACGCGTTCCGGCTCGGCCGCACGTCCACGCCGTTCTCGCCACGTGTGCCACGCCGTTCTCGCCACGTGTGCCACGCTGGTCTCACCACGGGTACCACGCCGGTTCGCGTGTCCTTTCGCTCTCGAGTGCCTCGGCGACCGCAGCATAGTCGAGGTGAGGGGACCGCCACTTGCCGTATGGATCCCACCAGTTCGGGCCACGAATCTCGGGTTTTCCGTTTCGCATTCGGATCGCCCAGACGTTGTCGTCGAGGGTGCGGTGATGGTGCCAGCACAAAGGCACACCATTGCTCGTGTGAGTGGGTCCGCCGCGAGCCGCCTCGGTCACATGATGAATCTCACACCATTCCGCGCTGATATCGCATCCGGGGACCAGGCATTTTCGATCTCGCAGCACGATGGCGCGCCGTTGGTGGCTGTTGAAAATGCGCGCGGACGTGCTGATGCCGACAATGGCGCCGTGTTCATCGAACAGCACCCGTTCCACGCCACCTGCGCAGGCGGCATGATCGGCGGCGCCGAGGGGAACATCGTAGCCAGCGCCCTCGATCGTGGCACGCCCGGTGCGGTTGGCGAAGTCGCTCGCGCTGATCGAAACCGTCAGAGTCGGCGCTGATCCGCCCAGCTGTGGCATACCGCCGGACGCGGCAGCGACCATGGCGATGGTCGCGAACGCGTCATGTCGCTTCTGCGCGTGTGTGCGCAGGTCAGCGGCGTCAGCAGATGGTGCTTTCGCGACGTGTTCGGGCACGCCGTCCTCGCGCACATCAGCAGGAGCGTCATCGGAAGGAGCGTCATCGGAAGGAGCGTCGCCGGAAGGAGCGTCGCCGGAAGGAACATCGCCGGAAGGAATATCGTCGGATGGGCGGAACTGGACTGTACTTCCAACACGTGCGTCGGGATCGACCTTGGGATTCAGTAGGCTGTCAACGAGCTTCTGCAGTTGTGCGGCCACCTCGGGCAACAGCTCGCCACGCACCGGTACGGTGCCATCGCGCAGCTTTCCGATTGTGAAGTGCCGTCTCCGTTTGGCGGCGCGATCACGGGGCTCGGCGCCATCCGGATCGAGCCTCGCGATGAGATGCGCAGTCACGCCCGCGAGTTCATCTGTCGAAGGCGCTGGCGCGGGCGTAGCCCCATCATCGTCCTCGACTGGCTCAAGTGAACCGTCTAGTGGAAGACCTCGTGCGAAGCGTGCCAGCACGGCATCCGCCGCGAGCAGGCCAGCTGTTCCAATGCAGGACTTCAGCAACGGCGTCGTGCATGCCAAGAAGCCGCTTACAGACATCACGCCGTCGAAGAGTGCTGCAGAAAGTTCGGGGAACTTCGCCGGCAACAACTCACCGGAAGTGATGTCGAGGTTGCGGTGTACCCCGGCGGACGCGGTCACGTAGCGGCGTGCTGTGTGCCCATCAACGAGCAGCGTACGTCGCAGCAGTTCTGCCGCGTCGCGGCATCCCGCCTGTGTTGTTAACCGTGCAGCACGCTCGCACTGGTCTCTTTCGACGACGCGGTCGGTCGCCTCGATGATCGCGCCATCGAGGCGACGCTGAATGCGCCCCAGCGTCTGCAGCGCATCGAGCAACTCGCCATCACCGATGAGACGGACTCCACCGCGCGCAGTTGATGAAGTCATCGCATCGGCGAACTGCCGATCGATGCTCTCAAGTTCCTGCACAAGTGATGTCATACCTTCATTGAACAGGGGGCCACCGACATTGAAAGACCAGGTCAGAGGCTATTCGCGTTCTGTGGATAAGGTCGCAGATCGGCACATCGTGGAGAACGAGTCAGACGTGCGTTCTGTGATCGGGAGCGGCATCCCGATCGCGCGGGAGGGGCACCATGCATCCACCGCGCGAGGCGGAGCGCCAGAAGATCCGCAGGAAGCTCCGGCGAATGCGCGAATGCGCGAAGGAACGAAGAGCGCGAGGGAACGAAGAGCGCGAAGGAAAGAAGAACGTAAATCTACGCAGCCACCTTCATCGGCGACTCGCCACCCTCATTGAACGGCGGCGTCTTGTTCAGCATCCGGCTAATCAGAAGAACCACGCCGACAACGATCAGCCCGACAACCAGCCCGGCGACGGCTGAAACGAATGTCTCGCCGATCCACGCGATCACAGGCCCGGCCGGCGCGAGCAGACCATGGATGCCGTGCAGCATGTCGCTGAAGAACACCAGCCCTACTTCGCCGAGGTTCGCCAACAGCAGGTGGCCGCCGACCCAGAGCATCGCGACGGTGCCGACCACGCTGATGACGCGGAAGACGGCCGGCATCGAGCGGACGATCCGAGTTCCTGTGTGGCGCACGCGGCGTGAGTCGCTCTTGGCCATCTTTAGGCCGATGTCGTCAATCTTCACCAGCAGCGCGACCGCGCCGTAGACGATAACGGTCATCATCAGCGCGATGACGGCCAGAATGGCCAGTGTCATCCAGATGCTCAAGCCCTTTTCGAGATTCGCCAGCGAGATCAGCATGATCTCGGTGGACAAGATTAAATCAGTACGCACAGCACCCCACACGAGTTTGTTCTCGTTGCGGTCGCTCTCTTCGACGTGGTCGTGGTGAAAACCGAACCACTCCAGCACCTTCTCGGCACCCTCAAAGCACAGGTAGGTTCCGCCGAGAATCAGCAGATACGGCAACACCCACGGCGCAAATGCCGTCAGCAGCAGCGCGATCGGGATGATGATGACGAACTTGTTCACCAACGACCCGAGAGTGATCTTCAAGACCACGGGCAGCTCGCGCGCAGGGGTGATGCCCTGAACATACTGCGGGGTGACGGCAGCGTCGTCGATCACGACTCCGGCTGATTTCGCCGACGCCTTCAACGCGGCGCTCAGAATGTCGTCGACGACGGCGAGCAGACCTACCGACATGTGTCCCCCTGGTGTGTGGTGTCGAGTTGCAAGATTAGCTGGTGACGTGCACCGGAACGTCAATAATGCGGTCATCTCCGAGAATCGGAAGAACACCACCGGCGGATGCGGCGGCGAGATCCGCCTCCAAAACACCGAGTTCATTCGGCGGCACCCAGAGCTCGAGACTCGCGACAGCGCCGTAGTGCGGCTCGCCGAGCGTCGCGCCATGGCGGCCGGCCCACTCGCGCAGCAGATTGTCGAAGCGTCCGACCTCGGCGTGGGACACATCGATCCGCACCTGCGTAAGCACTTCACGCTTCACTAACGCCGCCCGATCCAGCGCTTCGGAAACTGCGGACGAATACGCCCGCACCAACCCGCCGGCCCCCAGCTTCGTGCCGCCGAAGTAGCGCGTCACGATGACGACGACGTCAGTCAACCCGCGCTGGCGCAGCACTTCCAGCATTGGCACCCCCGCAGTGCCGGACGGCTCGCCGTCATCGGACGAGCGAGCCTGTTCACCGTCGAGACCGGTGATCATCGCGGTGCAGTTATGCGCAGCATCCCACGCGCGCTTGCGGATGGCTGCGATGATCCTGTCGGCCTCTGCGACGGATGCTGCGGACGTGCGCTCTTCGCCGAACGAAACCGGTACAGCATGGGTGATGAAACGCGACTTCTTGATGACGATCTCGTGCTCGACGGCGCTCACGATCGTCATCGGGTACGTGCGCGGAGAGGACATCGTCTTCAGGATATCGAGCGGCCAGGACAGTCGGCCCTGGGGATGCTGAGGGGTGGGAGAATTGTCAGCATGACCGACTCCGGAACTATCACGCGCACACCAGGAACTGAGACCGCCGTCCTCGCTGGCGGCTGTTTCTGGGGCATGGAAGATCTGATCCGCCGAGAGCCCGGCGTACTCGACACCCGGGTCGGTTACACCGGCGGTGAGAACGACCACGCCACGTACCGAAACCACCCCGGCCATGCCGAGGCGATTGAGATCGTGTTTGATCCGACGAAGACGACCTACCGCGACATCCTCGCGTTCTTCTTCCAGATCCACGACCCGTCGACCTTGGATCGTCAGGGCAACGACATCGGCTCGAGCTACCGCTCAGCGATCTTCCCGCTCAGCCCGGAGCAGGAGCAGATCGCCCGCGACACCATCGCCGACGTCGATGCATCGGGGCTGTGGCCAGGCAAGGCTGTCACGAAGATTGAGCCCGAGGGGCCGTTCTGGGAGGCCGAGCCGGAGCACCAGGACTACCTGATCACGTACCCCAACGGCTACACCTGCCACTTCCCGCGCGCGGGCTGGGTGCTGCCTAAGCGCGAGGCCTGAGGCTGGGCCGCATCACGTCGGCAGGGCAGTGAAAGCCGCCAAATGGTCAGGCCGTCAGCGCGGAGAGCGCAGCGACGTGAGCCCGGAAGGATCGTCGACCTGAATCGGTCAGCTTTACCCACACGCGGCTTTTACCTGCGCGAACCGCGCGGCGCTGCGACACATACCCGGCATCGGCCAGTGCCGCCACCTGCTTGCTGAGCGCGGAGTCCGACGTCTTCAGCAGATCGCGCAGCGTCGCGAACTCCTCTTCGGTGACCGGATCGAGCAGAGCACAGATCCGCAGGCGCGGCAGAGGGTGAATGACCGGGTCAAGACCAGTCACCGTCCGGTCAGCCACGGCCCGCACGGGGTGCCAGGTTCAAACGGCTCACCCGTCGTGCCCACGCGCGATCCATGAGCGGGCCGACGCCCGCGACCAAGGCGAACACGACAACGGCTGTGCACGCGGGAAGCCACCACCAGCCGTGCTCCGAATAAAGTGCGCCGCTGATTCCGACGAGAACCCCGGCGGTAGCGGCGTAGGCAATGAGCTGGAGTGCCATTCGTCCCGACAGTCGGATCTTGCGCACCGCTGTCGGTTGCTTCCATGCCGCGACTATCCCAACGGCGATGATCAGCGCGGGCGGTATCAAGTACTGCAACACCGGCGGCCAGCTCGATGCGTACGGCATGAGAGCGAACACAGCGAGGATCGCACCGAACATGATCCAGTAGCGCCGAGGGCGACGAAGCCGCTGTGCGTTGACCTCGCGTGCTTCCTGGACGGCGTCGAGCGCCTCGCGCGCGGTCGCAGCATTGTTTTCCATGCAGGAAACTCTAGGAGTCTTTTTCCTGTATGGCAAATGAGTGAAGGGCAGTAGGCGCCGCGACGCCGTTAGCTCTTGAGCGTCTCGATGTCGATCACGAACCGGTAGCGGACATCGGATGCCAGCACCCGGGCCCAGGCCTCGTTGACCTGATCGGCTGAGGTGATCTCAATTTCAGGTGCGATGCCGTGCTCGGCGCAGAAGTCGAGCATCTCTTGGGTTTGGGCGATGCCGCCGATGTTCGATCCGGCAAACGAGCGGCGTCCACCGATCAGATTGCCGACCCGCACCGGCAGCGCCTCCGGTGGTAGGCCCACGTTCACAAGCGTGCCGTTGAGCGCCAGCATCTTGAGGTAGGCGTTGATGTCGATCGCCGCTGAGGTCGAGTTGATCATGAGGTCGAACGATCCGCGCAGGGTGCGCAGGGTCTCAGGGTCTTCGGTCGCGAAGTAGTGGTCGGCGCCGAGTTCGAGCGCAGTGTCCTTCTTTGCGAGCGAGCGCGAGAGAACTGTGACCTCGGCGCCCATTGCATGCGCGATCTTCACGGCCATGTGGCCGAGCCCGCCGAGTCCGACAACCGCGACCTTCGTGCCGGGGCCAGCGTTCCAGTGCCGCAGCGGTGAGTATGTGGTGATGCCAGCACACAGCAGCGGAGCCGCCTTCTCGAAAGGGATCGATTCGGGCACGCGCAACACGAAGTCTTCGGTGACGACGATGCTCGTGGAGTAGCCGCCCTGGGTGGTCGAACCGTCAACGTCCTTCGAGCCGTAGGTGCCGACGTTGCCGTTGAGGCAGTACTGCTCCTCGCCTGCGAGGCAGTTCGCGCACTCGCGGCAGGAGTTCACCATGCATCCGACTCCGACGCGGTCACCGACGGCGAACTTCGTTACCTCGGAGCCGACTTCAGCGACCGTTCCGGCAATCTCATGTCCGACGGTGAGCGGGTAGTTCTGTGCGCCCCAATCGCCGTTGATCGTGTGGATGTCGGAGTGGCAGATCCCCGCCCAGCGGATATCGATGAGCACGTCGGCAGGGCCGACGTCGCGGCGTTCGATGGTGCCGGTGAAAAGAGGTTCTGTGGCGGACGGCGCGACGATGGCAGGAATCACGGTGGGCATACTTCGAGCGTAGACCCGATGCCGCTTCTGCGGCTGCGTCAGATCGCTTATTCCGCGAGGAACTCCAGCGCCGCATCCTTGAACGCACGTGACCCGGGCGTATTGAAGTGGTGCCGGTCGGGCACTGCGAAGAAGCGGCCGTTGGGCGCAGCATCCGCCAACGCACGCGACCCCTCGATAACGCTGTCTTTCGCCCCCGTTGCGAACAGGATCGGCTGGGTGGGAGCGTTCGTCGGATCGGGGTCGACGGTGCGCGTGAGGCGCATGCCCTCGGCCAGCGCGAGCAGCGAGCGCAGGTCATTTCCCGGCACCCGCTCGGTGAGCGCGATGTAGTTCAGAGTCGCCGAGTCCTGCACGGGTACGCCATCCTCGATGAACGCGCGCACCTGCTCGATGTCGAGGCGCTCGAGCGGGATGCCGTCGGGAACACCGCCGAGCACCGCCCGATGGATGCGCTGCGGCAGATCGCGCACGACTTCCCACCCGACGCGCGCGCCGAGCGAGTAGCCGATGTAGAAAGCATCCTCGACCAGGTATTGGTCCATGACGGTTTCGACGTCTGCGGCGAGCGTGCGAATCGCGTATGACTCAGGCTCGTGCGGCTTGTCGCTGACCCCGTGGCCGCGCTGATCGATTGCGAGCACCCGGTATCCGGCGAGGGTGAGCTTTCGGATCCAGCCCGTCAGCACCCAGTTATCGCGCGCGTTCGACGCGAAGCCATGCACGATGACAACCACGGGGTCATCGAACTCGCCCCAGGTATACGTTGCGATTCGCGTGCCATCGGCGGCATATACGCGCTTCGGGTCTGGCATGCGGGTGAGTTCGGAAAGAGGAGCAGCCACATAACCATCATGCTCCTCCCTTCGGAAAACGGCACGCGGGGATGAACGGTTGCGTAACATCATCCTTCAGATGGATGTGAATGTCGGTGATCCCTCGTACCGTATAAGTACGGAGACCGGGGGGTCGGATGAAATGTCATCACTGAGTGTGTTGAGAGACTTGGCAAGCTTCTTTTTGCCGATTGGCTATGTAGGTGCGTCTATTGCTGTGCTCTGTGCGATTGTCGCAGCAGTGGCGCTTGCTCGAGGCGCAGCAGGACTCGCTGGCGGTGCGGTGGGATGCTGGATCGTCGGAGCTGTACTCAGCCTGACGGCAGGATTCGCGGGGCTGTGGTGGCTCGTGGGTATCGCCTGTGCCGCACTCGTCGCTGCACTCGTGCTCGGGCCATTAGCGCGCGCAGTGATCCGCCGACTTCCTGCGACGTCTGAGCCGGTCGAGGTCGCCCCGACGACCGATACTGCGTCGATTACGCGTCCGCGCTCGGTGGTGCTGAAGCCCGCCTCTCAGCGGTAGTCGCGGTCGAGATGCTGCGCTGCGGCATCTCCGGTGGCAACACGTTCCGCCTCGCGTGCTCGCAGCTCGACGCGACGGATTTTGCCCGAGATCGTCTTCGGTAACTCCGGAACGAACTCGATGATTCGCACGCGCAGATGCGCCGAAAGCCGTGTGAGTGCGAAGGCGTAAATTGCTCGTGCGGCGTCAGGCTCAGAGGTCGTGGCATCCGCTCGCAGGCAGATATATGCCTTCGGAACCGCCAACCGCGTCGGATCGGGACTAGGGATTACCGCAGCCTCGACGACCAGGTCGTGCTCCAACAGGACCGACTCCAGTTCAAACGGCGAGATCTTGTAATCGGATGCTTTGAATACGTCATCCGCGCGACCGATATACGTGAGGTAGCCCTCGGCGTCGCGCTGGGCGATGTCGCCGGTGTGGTGAAAACCGCCTGCCCTTGACTCGGCGGTCTTCTCTGGATCGCCGTAGTAGCCCGACATCAATCCCAGCGGTGACTGTGTGAGATCCAGCGCGATCTCACCCTCGTCGGCCGAGGGTTTCCCAGTGACCGGATCCAGCAAGACGACCGGATACCCAGGCAACGCGCGACCCATCGACCCGTCTTTTACGATCTGGCCGGGGGAGTTGCCCACGCAGCAGGTCATCTCGGT
Organism: Microbacterium sp.; assembly: GCA_003524435.1. GTDB lineage: Bacteria > Actinomycetota > Actinomycetes > Actinomycetales > Microbacteriaceae > Microbacterium. The sequence goes on along the minus strand of DQHP01000159.1, from coordinate 1,124 downwards.
CTGCCCAAAGCCGTCGCGGATCGTGCCGCCCCATGCTTCGCGCACGCGGCTGATGACCTCGGGGTTCAGCGGCTCTCCGGCACCGACGAGCTCGCGTGGCGGGTGTGTGAGGCGCGTCAGATCGGCTTGGATCAGCATCCGCCATACCGTCGGCGGCGCACAGAACGTCGAGACGTGATGGGTGTCCATGACCTGCATCAGCGCATTCGCATCGAAGCGGTCGTAGTTGTAGACGAACACTGTCGCTTCGGCGAGGAACGGTGCGTAGAAACTCGACCACGCGTGCTTACCCCATCCCGGTGAAGAGATGTTCAGGTGCACATCGCCTGGCCGCAGGCCTAGCCACCACATCGTAGAAAGGTGTCCGACCGGATAAGACACTTGTGTGTGCGCGACGAGTTTTGGACGGCTGGTGGTGCCAGAGGTGAAGTACAGCAGCCCGGTGTCAGATGCCGGAGTCGGGCCTTCCGGCTCGAACTCGACCGATGCGCTCGCCGAGTTCATGAAGTCGTGCCAGCCCGCGGCGACCTCACCCGTTCCGATGCGCAGGACGTCGTCGTCGATCTCGCTCAGGCGATCAGCGAGAGCGCTCAAAGTCACGACCGCGCGCGCCTCGCCGTGCTCGACGCGGTAGGCGAGGTCGGAGGCCGAGAGCAGAGTAGACGTCGGAATCGACACCGCCCCGATCTTGGTGATGGCCAGCATCACCTCCCACAGCTCGATCGTGTTGTTCAGCATCACGATCACGTGATCGCCGCGGCCGATGCCGAGCGTGCGCAGCCAGTTCGCAACCTGATCGGAGCGGCGCGAGAGGTCGGCGTAGCTCCAGCTCTGCAGTTCGAGGTCAGCAGAGACAATCTGCACCGCGGGGCGGTCGGGGCTCTCGCTCGCGACGACGTCAAACCACTCCAGGCCGAAGTTGAACTCGTCGAGCTCTGGCCAGGCGAATCCGGCGACGGCGCCGTCGTAGTCGGTGGCGTGCGCGAACAGGAAGTCTCGCATCTCGCGGATCGTTGAAGTAGCGGCAGTGGCAATGCGACTCATGCGTCCATCCTGCACCCGTCGCCCCGGCGCCTCCGTTGCCTCGCGGCCACTCCCGCATAACTCCGGAGAATTTTGGCAGA
>DQHP01000076.1 GCA_003524435.1 Microbacterium sp. | reverse complement strand
CGTGCGGCCACCGTTCTCGGTGGTGGTGGCGGCGGTCGTGATGACGTCGCCCAGGGCGGCGGAACCGATGCCTCAGCGCTTGATGCGGCCCTGGCCGCAATCGCTGAGGAGCTTCGCGGCGCGTGAGTGGATTCCGCCGCGGTGTGCGGCTTGGTATCGACGTCGGCAAGGCGCGGGTAGGAGTTTCCCGTTGCGACCCAGACGGCATGTTGGCAGTTCCGGTTGAAACCGTCGCGCGCTCAGCGCAATCGCTGGCGCGCATTGCCGAGCTCGCCGGTGAGTATGAGCCGTTCGAGTTCGTCGTAGGGTTACCCGTTAACATGCAGGGTGTCGACACGGAGTCCACCGTCGACGCGCGCGAGTTTGCCTCGGCGTTGCAAGCGCTTACCGGGGTGCCCGTACGGATGATCGATGAGCGCCTCAGCACTGTCACCGCGCACGCAGCTTTGCGTTCTTCCGGAAGAACACAGAAAAAGTCTCGTAGCATTGTCGATCAGGTCGCGGCTGTCGTACTGCTGCAGCATGCGATCGATATCGAGAAAAGCACTGGCAACCCGGCCGGTTCCGTTGTTCCGACGGATGAGGAGCCCCACTGAGCATGCCCGACAGCGAGACGCCTAAGCGCGGTTCATCAAACACTTCCGACGACCTTTTCGCCAATTTGCCTGAGCCTTCGCATCAGGCACCCCGAGTGAACTCCGCCCCGCCGACACCAGGATCTCGCCGCGCGCGGCGGGAAGCATCGGCCTCATCCGCTGACTCGCTTGATGATCTGTTCGAGACCTCGGCCGAGCATGTGGACAGTGCGGGGCCTCGCAAGAAGAAGCGCCGCACTGGCTGTCTTGTCGCGTTGATCATCGTGCTGGTGCTTATCGGCAGCGCCGTCGCCGGTGGATTTTGGGCAATGAACACCTACGGCGACAAGATTAGCGATTTTATGGGCTGGGGCGATTCCAAGGATTGGGAGCCGGGCATGGCCTCCGGCGAAGCCCTCGTCACCATCCGCGAAGGCGACACCGGGTCACCTGTCTCCGCCGCGCTGCACGAGGCTGGCGTCACCAAGACCAAGAACGTCTTCTACGACTACATCGTGGACGAGAACGTCGCTGTCACGTTCTATCCCGGGGTGTACACGCTGCAGAAGAAGATGACGGCAGCAGCAGCGCTCGAAGCGTTAGATGACCCTGCGAACAAAATGGAGAACACCGTTGGAATCGCTGAGGGCGGCACCATCGACTCGTCGCTGCCCGTGATCAGCGAGACCATCGGCATCCCGCTGGAAGAGCTTGAGGCCGCCGTCGCTGATCCGAGCGTTTACGGTGTCGATGCGGACACGCTGGAGGGTTGGCTGTTCCCTGCGGTCTACACTTTCGATCCGGATGCCGATGCGAAACAGATCATCCAGAAGATGGTGGATCGCACGCGGCAATCCCTCGACTCAGCAGGAGTCGCCGCTGGCGATGAACAGCGTGTCCTGACCATCGCCTCGATTATTCAGCGCGAAGGCCGCTTCGACGATTTCCCCAAAGTGTCGAGGGTGATTCAGAACCGCCTCGATACGGGCATGAAACTGCAGATGGACTCCACGTCGCAGTTTGGCTACGGCGAGTTGCACGCGGGTTCATTGAGCACCTCAAAAGAGGCTCAGCACGACGACAACCCGTGGAACACCTATGTGCACGAGGGCCTGCCCGTAGGTCCGATCGCCAATCCCAGTGACGCGGCAATCGATGCAGCCTTGCACCCGGTGGATGGCCCGTGGATCTATTTCGTCACAATCAACCCGAGCACCGGGGAAACAGTCTTCACCAAGAATCTCGCCGATCACGAGGCCGCGACAGAAACCTGGCGCGCATGGTGCCGTGAGAATCCGAACCAGGGATGCTGACGGATGAGTGACGCCCGCCTCGCTGTGTGGGGCGACCCCATCGCGCACAGCAAGTCGCCGCTCATCCATAATGCCGCTTATCGCGCCCTCGGACTCGACTGGGAGTACGGCCGCCAGCAGGTAGATATTGTGGGCTTCGCTGAGGCTTTCTCAGCTTTGGATGACTCCTGGAGAGGCCTCTCTCTGACGATGCCGCTCAAAGAGGTTGCTCACGCCGCCGCCACATCGCTCGATCCCCACGCCCGCCTCACCGGGGCCGTTAATACCTTGCTATTGGGCAGTTCGCTGAAGGGCTTCAACACTGACGTCGGCGGCATCATCGACGCTTTTACGCATGCAGGCGTGGCCGACACCACCAGCGTGCGAATTCTCGGTGCCGGCGCGACCGCGGCATCCGCCCTCGTCGCCGCACACGATCTGGGCGCACGCCGCGCTGAGGTGCGTGCGCGCCGCCAGGAAGCCGCAGCCCCGCTGTTATACATCGGCGCGGAGCTCGGCATCGAAATCGTCGTGCACCCGTTCGAGGCCGAGGCCGAACCCGTGGATGCGACGATCGCGACTCTGCCCAGCGGAACGAGTCTCGCGCATGACATCGCTCAGGCGCTCACGTCTTCCGGCGGCGTTCTTTTCGATGCCGCATATGCACCGTGGCCCTCATCTCTCGCTGCTGGTTGGACGCACGAACAGGTGATCTCAGGCTTTGAGATGCTGCTGTACCAGGCTGTTCGGCAAATCAGAATCTTCCTGCAGGGCGCACAGGAGGAGGCTCTCCCCGAAGAGGACGCCATCGTGGCCATCATGCGGTCCGCGGCCATGGGAGACTAGAGCAATGCTCCGCGTGCTCACAGCCGGCGAATCGCACGGCCCCGAACTCATTGCCGTTATGGAGGGACTGCCCTCCGGCGTTCCGATCTCTTCTGAGGCGATCCAAGCTGACCTCGCACGCCGCAAGCTCGGCTACGGGCGTGGCTCACGGATGAAGTTCGAACAGGACGAACTGACCATCTCCGGTGGCGTGCGTCATGGCAAGACGATGGGCAGCCCTGTCGCGCTGCGCATCGGTAACACCGAGTGGCCCAAGTGGGTCGAGGTCATGAACCCCGAGCCCGTCGAGATTACCGACAAATCGCGCGGGCGCTCAGCGCCATTGACCCGTCCTCGCCCTGGTCACGCCGACCTCGTCGGAATGCAAAAGTACGACTTCGACGAGGCACGCCCGATCCTCGAACGTGCGAGCGCCCGTGAAACAGCCGCACGTGTCGCCCTCGGCGCGGTCGCTCGAGCGTTCCTCAGTGAACTTGGTATTCGGCTGGTCAGCCACACCCTGTCCATCGGACCGGTCCGTGTGCCCGAGGATGCTGCGCTGCCGTCACCAGACGACGTCGCTGCGCTCGACGCCGACCCACTGCGGTGCTTCGACTCCGCCACGTCTGCGCTCATGGTTGCGGAAGTCGATGATGCTCGTAAGCACGGCGACACACTGGGCGGCATTGTCGAAGTCCTCGCGTATGGACTGCCCCCTGGAGTCGGGTCCCACGTGCACTGGGATCGGCGTCTGGACGGACGGCTCGCGCAGGCTCTGATGAGCATCCAAGCGATCAAGGGCGTCGAGATCGGTGATGGCTTCGAGACCACGCGGCGCCGAGGCTCTGCAGCACACGACGAGCTTTTCGCCGCCGATGGTGGGATCACGCGTTCGTCTGACCGTGCCGGCGGCACAGAGGGCGGAATGTCCACGGGAACCGTTCTGCGCGTGCGCGCTGGAATGAAGCCCATTGCGACAGTGCCGCACTCGTTGCGCACAATTGACGTTTCCACCGGCGACACCGCGACTGCACATCACCAGCGCTCTGACATCAGCGCGGTACCCGCCGCAGGCGTCGTGGCCGAGGCGATGGTTGCGATCGAATTGGCAAACTCCGTTCTTGAGAAGTTCGGAGGAGACAGCATCCGTGAGACGCAGCGCAATCTGCAAAGCTACCTCGACGCGATCCCGGCAGAACTGCGCACTGCTCCCGCTTCAGAGGCGGCGCTGATCGCTCACGATGAGCACTCCTGATCCGCTGAGCGTCGTGCTCGTAGGCCCCATGGGTGCGGGCAAGACGAGCATCGGTCGCAAGGTCGCGAAGATGCTCGGAGTCACATTCACCGATACCGATAAGGTCATCGCCAGCGAGTACGGGCCGATCCCCGATCTGTTTGCGCAGCACGGCGAAGCGTATTTCAGAGAGCTGGAGTGTGCCGTAACTGCGCGCGCGCTGTCGGAGGGTGGTGTCATCTCCCTCGGCGGTGGCGCTGTCACATCGGCGCTGACGCGTGAACTACTGCGGCAGCATCCCGTCGTGTTCCTCACGGTGTCACCGGATGCGATACCCGATCGGATCCGCCACGGCAATCGTCCGCTTCTCGCAGGTGGCGATGACCCGGTGATTACCTGGAATCAGATATTTGAACAGCGTCGCGACTGGTACGAAGAAGTCGCGACCTTGACCGTCGACACCTCCCATCGTCCGATGCATCGAATCGCCGAAGAGGTAGCCGCTTGGAGGAGAGAACTGACATGAGTACCACCACAATTAGCGTGACCGGGCAAGCGTCTTACGACGTCACTGTGGGACGAGGCATTCTGGACCAGGTCTCATCTGCGCTTGACCCTGCGGTGCGAAAGGTGCTTGTCGTCCATCCGCCGACGCTCGCGGCACGCGCGGCCGAGCTACGCGACCGGCTCCTGGCCGATACGTCGAATGGCCCGCGCGAAGTGCTGCTGGCAGAAGTTCCCGACGCGGAGCAGGGCAAACGGATCGAGGTTGCAGCGTTCTGCTGGCAGATCATGGGCCAGTCTGACTTCACCCGCACAGACGCCGTCGTCGGCTACGGCGGCGGAGCTGTGACCGACCTCGCAGGATTCGTCGCAGCCACGTGGCTGCGTGGCGTTCAGATCGTGCAGGTTCCCACCACAGTGCTCGGACTCGTTGATGCCTCCGTAGGCGGAAAAACAGGCGTCAACACGAACGAAGGCAAGAATCTCGTCGGCGCGTTCTGGGCGCCGCGCGCCGTCATCGGTGATCTTGACGAGCTCGGCAGTTTGAGCGCACACGAAGCGACCGCGGGCTACGCAGAAGTCGTCAAGGCCGGATTCATCTGGGCCCCCGAGATTCTCGACATCATCGAAGCAGACCCGGCGCGAGCCGTTGATACGTCGACCGAGGAGTTCCGCCGCGCTATCGAACTCGCGGTCGACATGAAGGCACAGGTGGTCTCCAACGACTTCCGAGAGTCTGGTCAGCGCGAAATCCTCAACTATGGCCATACACTCGGCCATGCCATTGAGCACGCAGAGCGCTACCGCTGGAGACATGGCGCCGCCATCTCGGTAGGAATGTTGTTCGCCGCCGAGATCTCGAGGCTTGCGGGACGATTGTCCGACACATCCGCTGATCGTCATCGAACCATTCTCGAATCGCTCGGGCTCCCGACCAGCTACCGAGCGGGTGCCTGGTCGACGCTACTGGCCAGTATGCAACGAGATAAGAAGAGCCGCGGCGGGATGCTGCGATTCATTGTTCTCGATGACATCGCCAAGCCCACAGTGCTGCAGGCACCTGATGAGACGCTGTTGTTTGCCGCTTATCAGGAGGTCGGGGAGTGACCGGCACACTGCTGCTGGTCAATGGCCCGAACCTGAACCTCCTCGGCACGCGCGAGCCTGAGCTGTACGGCACAGCAACGCTCGCAGACGTCGAGCAGATCGCGATTACCGCAGCCTCCGAGGCAGGCTTCGCGGTGCGCAGCATCCAGAGCAATCATGAAGGCGTGCTGATCGATGCGATCCATGCGGCGCGCGAAGACTGTATCGGCATCGTGATCAATCCCGGCGGGCTTACCCACACCTCGGTCGCACTGCGCGATGCCTTGACCGGAGTCGGCCTTCCTTTTGCAGAGATTCACATCACAGACGTCAACGCGCGAGAAGAGTTTCGGCACTTCTCCTACCTCCACGATGTCGCGGCGGTGCGCGTGATTGGGGAGGGCGTAGACGGCTACGCCACCGCTGTTCGTCAGCTCGCAGCCCTCATCCCGTAGAATCAACTGTCGGCCAATACAACGACCCGATCGGTAACGGCCTCTCTCTCACAACGAAATGGAACTCTGAACGCATGGCATCCACCGCAGACATCAAGAACGGCGTCGTTCTCTCCATCGACGGACAGCTCTGGAACGTCATCGAGTTTCAGCACGTCAAGCCTGGCAAGGGCGGCGCGTTCGTCCGCACGAAGCTGAAGAACGTCGTCTCCGGCAAGACCGTTGACCGCACCTATAACGCGGGCGCAAAGATCGAAATCGAGAACGTGGACCGCCGCGACTTCACATACCTCTACGCAGACGGCGACGGGTTCGTGTTTATGGACACGAGCGACTACGACCAGATCACTGTGGGCGCGGCCACGGTGGGCGACGCGAAGAACTTCCTGCTGGAGAACCAGCAGGTCACCATCGCGCTCAACAACGGCAACCCTCTCTACCTTGATCTCCCGGCATCCGTCATCCTCGAGGTGACCTCCGCTGATCCTGGTCTGCAGGGCGACCGCTCCTCAGCAGGCACGAAGCCTGCGACAATCGAGACAGGTTACGAGATGCAGGTCCCGCTGTTCGTTGAGCCCGGCACCAAGATCAAGGTCGACACCCGCACGGGTGAGTACCTCGGCCGCGAGAAGTAAGGCGTGGGTGCCCGTACGAAGGCGCGCAAACGCGCTCTCGACATTCTTTTTTCCTCTGACGTTCGCGGCGACGCCCTTGGCGTGACGCTGGCGGCTGAGGCACAGCGTGCGGCCAGCGAGCCTGCCCGCGAAGCATCCTGGCTTTATGCCCGCGAAATTGTGGACGGCATCGTCGACAACCAAGACGAGATTGACGAGCACATTGTCACGCACAGCCGTGATTGGAAGATCGAGCGTATGCCCGCTGTCGATCGTGCGCTGCTGCGTATCGGCGTCTGGGAGATCATCCACAACGATGAAGTACCGACTGCCGTCGCGATCGACGAGGCTGTGGAGCTTGCGAAGGAATTCTCGACCGACGATTCCGGCGCGTTTGTGCACGGCGTGCTCGGCAGGGTAGCGCGCTCGCTCTAAGAGCAGGTTTCAATGACAGAGTCGTCGGCGCACGGCGAACGACCCGCGTGGCGTGTGCTCGTCGACTCAGCGGCTCCCGCTAAGAAGGAGCCTGTACCGCTCGCGCTGGGGATCGAGCTCCGCCACCGTGCATCTCAGGGCATCCACCAGTGGGCGCCGAGACCTGTGCGGCCAGCAACCGCGCGTGATGTTGCCAGAGGCGGGGGAGAGTTGCTCCTCGGCATCCGCCCGCTGATGCGCAGTACGGCAACAGGCCTCTGGGTCTACGGCTCCGTTTCATGGGACTCAGTACGCCGTTCTGGGGCCCAGTTCGGCACAGAGCGCGTGCGCTGGTTTGCCGATCTCCTGAGCATTTCGAGAGACTCTCTGCTCTCTGGGACTGCCGGAGAGTGGCTCGTGCTCGATCATGTCGAGTCCGCATTGCTGTGGCCGCATCTGCGTGCGGGGGTGGATCTTGGCATCCCCGTCATCTCTACCCAGAAAAGCTTCACCGTCTCGTTCACCGAGACAGGGTCAATTACTGCGCAGGTCGCCCGCCGAGAAGATGGCGATCTTGAGGTCAGCGCAGACATCGTTCTTGACGACCGGAAGGTAGAGAACGCAACGGTGCACCCGATCGGCCGCTCCGGCGTGTTCGTCGTTGCCTCTCTCGGCGCCCGTGTTGCCGTGACGTTGGCAGAAGTACCGCTGAGTGCCCCGGTGCGCGCTCTTCTCGATGCACATGGGCCGCTGACAGTTCCCGTAACCGATGAGGCTGCGTTCCTGCGCGATGCGTATCCGGTATTGGCTCGTCGCGTAGAAGTACGCACCGTGGGCAAAGTGACACTCCCCGCGATTCCCGCGCCGGTGCCGACCCTGGCGGTGTCACATCATGCGGGCGACACCGTGCGATTCGTCTTCGAATGGACCTACCGCGGGTTCGGACGTTTCGGTTTTGCGCCCAGTGCTGACGCGGTACGAGATCCGGATGCCGAGGCAGCACGTCGCGCAGAGGTCGAAGTCCAATGGGGCGAAGTTACGGGCCAACGATTCGAAGCATCCGGATCTTTCCACGATGTTGAAGCGGCGGAATTCGTCACCCACATCGTCCCCGCGCTCGAAAAGCATGGGATCAAAGTTGTTGTCTCGGGGATACGCAAGACCTATCACGAGCTCAGTGGGGACCCCGAAATCACGGTGTCCACGGTGGAAAGCGCAGACTCTGACTGGTTCGATCTCGGCGTGTTGGTGAAGATCGATGGGCGCACGATTCCGTTCACCCCACTCTTCACCGCACTGAGTATGCGGCGGACGAAGTTGCTACTGGTCGATGGCAGTTACTTCTCTCTTTCGCATCCTGCGCTTGACCATCTGCGTGAGCTCATCGACGAGGCAACAGACCTAGCCGAATGGGAAACGGGCCCGCGGATCAGCAGGTATCAAACCGATCTGTGGGAAGAGTTCGAAGATCTCGCGGATGAAGCGCAACCGGCGGTGTCGTGGCGAGCGACAGCTGAGGGTTTGCGCTCGGCCACTGGAGTACCGGCTACTCCCGTGCCCGCGGAGCTTTGTGCAGAGCTGCGTCCCTATCAGAAGACAGGGTTTGACTGGCTGGCATTCCTCTGGGCGCACCGCCTCGGCGGAATTCTCGCCGACGATATGGGCTTGGGAAAGACACTGCAACTGCTCTCGTTCATCTTGCACGCGAGAGAGACGGGGGAGCGGCGTCCTTTCCTCGTCGTGGCGCCGACATCGGTGATGGCAACATGGCAGGAGGAAGCTGCGCGGTTCGCTCCTAGGCTGCGTGTGCGCGTCATCGACGGCACGCACAGCCGACGTGCTGCATCTGTCTCAGATATCTCCAATGAGGCAGACATCATCATCACGTCCTACACACTCGTGCGACTTGACTCGGCCGAATACGAGAGCGTCAACTGGGCCGCACTCATTCTCGATGAGGCTCAGTTCGTGAAGAACCCAACAACGAAACAGCACCGTGCAGTTGCTTCGCTGCACGCGGATGTCACTTTCGCGGTCACCGGCACCCCGATGGAGAACAGCCTCTCTGATGTCTGGGCCCTGTTGAAGCTGACCGCGCCAGGGCTGTTCGCCTCGGCGCGTAAGTTCCGGCAGGACTACGTCCAGCCGATCGAGCAGGGAAAGATTCCCGAGAACGAAGAAGGCAGCGAGTATCGACAGCGCCGATTAGAACGCCTGCGCCGCCGCATTCGTCCTCTGATGCTGCGGCGTACGAAAGAACTTGTCGCCGCAGAACTGCCTGTCAAACAAGAGCAGTTGCTTCATGTCGAACTCGCGCCAGCCCATCGAGCGCTCTACGACACAGTTCTGCAGCGAGAGCGTCAGAAGGTCCTGGGGCTGTTGAAAGACCTCGATCGCAACCGTTTCATCGTTTTCCGGTCCCTCACAATGCTGCGGATGCTGAGCCTTGCGCCCGCTCTTGTCGATGGTGGCGATGCCAAAATCGCCTCGCGCAAGTTGGAAACACTCCTAGAGCGGGTCATCGAACTTCATGCCGAGGGCCATCGTGCGCTCGTATTCAGCCAGTTCACTTCGTTCTTGAAACTGGCGGCAGAGCGGCTAGAACGCGCGGGCATCGAGTATGTCTACCTTGATGGCTCCACTCGCAAGCGTAAAAGCGTCATAGACCAGTTTCGGTCGGGCACCCAGCCGGTGTTCCTGATCAGTTTGAAAGCCGGCGGCTTCGGGCTCACGTTGACCGAAGCCGACTATGTGTTCATGCTTGATCCCTGGTGGAATCCGGCCGCAGAAGCGCAGGCGATCGACCGTGCGCACCGGATCGGTCAAGACAAGCAGGTGTTCGTCTACCGGATGATCTCGACGGGCACCATCGAGGAGAAGGTCCTCACTCTGCAGCAGCGCAAGGCGCGACTGTTCACCGCGGTCATGGACGATGAGGCTCTCTTCGCCCAGGCGCTGACCGCAGACGATATCCGTGGTCTCTTTGAAGACTGAGCCTTTCTGAAGGGTCCCGGCGGCATGCCCGGGTAGAATTAGAGCGTTCACTTCTAAAGGAGCGCAATGCGGATTACGGGACTCGGCCACGCCGGAATGTTCATCGAGACGGTCGGTGGAAACATCATCTGCGACCCCGTACTCGGACCCTCTTTCTTCGGCTCATGGTTCCCGTTCCCCGATAATCGCGGGCTCGATTGGGAACGCCTCGGTCGCGAGGCTGACTTCCTCTACATTTCTCACCGGCACCGGGATCACTTCGACGCGGCGCTGCTAGAGAAGTACATCCGCAAAGACATTGAGGTGCTGCTGCCGGACTACCCGATCGATGATCTTGAGCAAGACATTCGTGCGCTCGGCTATACCAACATCACCTACGCACCTGCCGGCGAAGTGATTCAGCGCGGTGACCTCAAGATCATGATCACGCCGTTGCGTGCGCCCAGCGATGGCCCGATCGGGGACTCATCGCTCAGCGTGGATGACGGGACGGCATCCGTGCTCAATCAGAATGATTCCCATCCGCTTGACCTTGAGAAGCTCCTGAGCTTCGGCAAGCCCGACGCCTACTTCACCCAGACGTCCGGGGCGATCTGGTGGCCGATGGTTTACGACCTTCCTCAGGACGCCAAGCAGAAGTTCGCCAGCCTGAAGCGCGATGCGCAGAACAAGCGTGCGATGTTCTACATCGAGAAGGTTGATGCCCCGCACGTTTTCCCGATGGCCGGTCCGCCGATGTTCTTGCGTGATGACCTGTTCGAGTACAACGGATTCGGGAAGAACGATGACTCGATCTTCACCGACCAGAAGCAGTTCCTCACGCATATGAATGAGCTGGCTCCGAAGTACAACGGGCATCTTTTCGTGCCGGGTACGGTCGTGGAATTGGATCACGCTGACCTGACCGTGTCGCAAACTTTGTACACCGAGGCCGAGATCGCCCATATTTTCGATGAAAAGTGGGACTACCTGGAGTCTCAACGCGCGAGCCGTCAGCAGGAGATTCAAGATGAGATCGCCTCGCGCGCACCGGTATTGCCGCCCGAGGAGATCCTCGCCACTCTCAAGGAGTGGTGGGAGCCCCTGCTGAAGAAGTCGCGCACCATCCGACTGGGCGTCGGAGGATGTGTGCGCTTCCGCGTTGGTGAGCTCGACATGGTCGTTGATTTTCCGCGGGCAAAGGTTCGCGAGTATGCGGGCGAAGAGTGCATCTACTGGTACACGATTCCTGCTGACCTTGTCTCGACGAACATCCGCGACCGCGAGATCGACTGGTCCAACTCGATCTTCCTGTCGTTGCAGTTCTCCGTCGGGCGCAGCGGCAAGTTCAACGAATTCCTGACAACGTTCCTCAAGTGCCTCTCGGCCGATCGCATCGAATACGTCGAGAACTGGTATTCCGAGCAGACCGATCAGACCGAGGACGCCGAGGTCGGTGACTGGACCGTTCAGCGTCGCTGCCCGCATCTGCGCGCCGACCTCACCAAGACCGGCAAGGTCGATGAAGACGGCATCCTGACGTGCAGCATGCACGACTGGAAGTGGGATCTGAAAACCGGCAAATGCCTGACAACAACGGGGCACGAGATCCGCGCGGAACAGACTGCCGTCTCAAAGCAGGCGGTAGAGTAGAACCATCAGCAACCTTTAACACCGTCCTGTGAGGCGGAGAAGGGAGCGGCGAATGAGCACGCGCACTGTGCTGCAGGAAGCCGATATCTCACGGGCTCTCACCCGTATCGCGCACGAGATCCTAGAATCCAACCGCGGCGCCGAAGACATCGTTCTGCTCGGCATTCCGACTCGCGGGGTTGCCCTCGCAGAGCGACTCGGAGCACTGATCAGCGGCATCGCCCAGCATCCGGTCGCTATCGGGTCCCTCGATGTCACTCTGTTCCGTGATGATCTCTCGAAGCATCCGACGCGCTCTCCGCGTCCGACCGAGATTCCCGCGGGCGGCATAGATGGCAAGACTGTCGTCCTCGTTGACGACGTGTTGTTCTCTGGGCGCAGCATCCGCGCCGCGCTCGACGCGATCCAGTCAATCGGACGCCCCGCCGCGGTCCGCCTGGCGATTTTGATCGATCGTGGCCACCGCGAGCTCCCGATCCGGCCCGACTTCGTCGGCAAGAACATTCCGTCTTCTCGCCAGGAGCGCGTCAACGTACGCCTGCGTGAATACGACGGCGCCGAGGAAGTGACGATCGACGCATGAGACACCTTCTCGATACCCACACGTTGGATCATGCGGCAGCGTTGCGCATCCTCGACGTTGCGGAGGACATGTCCGACACGCAGTCGCGTGAAGTCAAAAAGCTCCCGACTCTGCGCGGTAAAACTGTCGTCAACCTGTTCTTCGAAGACTCCACGCGCACGCGCATCTCTTTTGAAGCTGCGGCGAAGCGCCTGTCAGCTGACGTCATCAACTTCGCGGCTAAAGGCTCCAGCGTCTCCAAGGGCGAGAGCCTGAAGGACACCGCGCAGACCCTGCAGGCGATGGGCGCGGACGCTGTCGTCGTCCGCCATCCCGCGTCCGGTGCGTCCCGCACGCTCGCAACGAGCGGCTGGATATCCGCCGGCGTGGTCAACGCGGGCGATGGCACGCATGAGCATCCCACCCAGGCGTTGCTCGATGCCTTCACAATCCGTAAGCGCCGCTTCGGCGCTGAGAGCCGTGGGCGCGACCTCGCTGGTCTCCGCGTCGTCATCGTTGGTGACGTGCTGCACTCACGGGTCGCGCGCTCGAACGTCTGGCTGCTCAGCACACTCGGCGCCGAGGTAACTCTCGTCGCACCGCCCACTCTGGTGCCACAGAACGTCTCGCAGTGGCCCGTTCGTGTGATGTATGACCTTGATGAGGCACTGCGCGAAGGGCCGGATGCTGTCATGATGCTGCGCATTCAGCTGGAGCGTATGAGCGCGGCGTATTTCCCGAGTGAGCGGGAGTATTCCAGGAGTTGGGGGCTGGATGCTGTGCGGGCAGAGACGCTTCCACGCGATAGCATTGTGATGCACCCTGGCCCCATGAATCGCGGCCTGGAGATCTCGGCAGAAGCCGCCGATTCTCCACGCTCCACCGTGCTGGAACAGGTCACCAACGGCGTGTCTGTGCGCATGGCTGTGCTGTACCTGCTGCTTGCAGGAGATCGAAACGACGAACGAGGGGGAGTGAAGTAATGGAAACTCTCGTGATTACCGGAGCCCAGCTTCTCGGCGACAAGAACGCCGACATCGTGGTAGAAAACGGGCTTATCGCGGAGATCGGCACCGGACTGAGCCGTAACGGCGCGCGCGTCATCGATGCGCAGGGACTCGTCGCACTGCCCGGCCTTGTCGACCTGCACACGCACCTCCGAGAGCCCGGATTCGAGACTTCTGAGACGATTCTCACCGGGTCGCGTGCGGCCGCCTCCGGCGGTTTCACTGCGGTGTTTGCCATGCCCAATACCCTGCCGGTGGCAGATTCTGCAGGAGTCGTGGAGCAAGAACTCGCCCTCGGCGAGGCATCCGGTTACGCCACAGTGCAGCCCATCGGCGCTGTCACCGTCGGGCAAAAGGGCGAGCGACTTGCCGAACTCGGCGCCATGGCAGCTTCTCGTGCAAAGGTTCGTGTCTTCAGTGACGACGGCTTCTGCGTCTTTGATCCACTCATCATGCGCCGTGCGCTGGAGTATGTGAAGTCTTTCGGGGGCGTGATTGCGCAGCATGCGCAGGATCCGCGTCTTACCGAGGGCGCACAGATGAATGAGGGGGTCGTCTCGGCAGAACTCGGCCTTGCCGGATGGCCCGCAGTCGCAGAAGAATCGATCATCGCGCGCGATGTGCTGCTCGCTGAGCACGTCGGATCCCGGCTGCATGTTTGCCACCTGTCGACAGCTGGCTCCGTCGACATCATTCGTTGGGCAAAGAAGCGGGGCATCAACGTCACCGCAGAGGTGACCCCGCACCACCTCTTACTCACCGACGAACTCGTCCGTGGTTATGACCCCCGCTACAAGGTGAACCCACCGCTGCGTCGCGAAGAGGACGTCATAGCTGTGCGAGAGGGCCTGGCGGACGGCACGATCGATATCGTCGCTACTGACCACGCTCCGCACCCCAGCGAGAACAAGGCGTGTGAATGGCAGGCTGCTGCAAACGGCATGGTCGGGCTAGAGAGCGCGCTGCGCGTTGTGCACCAGTCGATGGTGCAGACAGGGCTTCTCGGCTGGGCGGATATCGCCCGCGTCATGAGCGCGACTCCCGCCCGCATCGGCATGTTGCAGGGTCACGGCACTCCGCTGGAAGTGGGAGCGCCCGCGCAGATCACGTTGTACGACGCGTCGCGCAAAGGTACCTTCACCACCGCCGACCTTCACGGACGAAGCGACAACTCGCCCTATCTCGGCCGCGATCTGCCTGGCCGCGTGGAATGGACGATCCACCACGGCCGTGTCACTGTCGAAGCCGGCGCCGTCGTTGAGGACATCCACGCCCGTGATGCACACAGCGATCAGAGGTCGTCGAAGTGAGCGCACGCGATATCGCGATTGCCATCACGATTGCGGCCGCACTGCTGATCCTGCTCGCCATGTTCTTCGCTTGGCGACGACGTCTGCGACGCGATTCAGTGCACGTCGCACCGATCGGCGTACCCGAGCATGCGGATGTGCTCTCCAGACATCAGGTGCTCTACGTTTCGACGACTCGCCACGAGCAGCCGCTCGAACGCCTGGCGATCAAGCCGCTGGCGTACCGCGCCCGTGGCGAACTCGCCGTGACCGACCGCGGCGTCGCGCTCTGCCTCGACGGCGAGCCGACAGTGTTTCTCACGTCGTCTGTTCTCGCTGAAGTCGCTCGGGCCACGGTCACGATTGACCGGGTTGTCGAACCGGGTGGCCTCGTCCGCATCTCTTGGAACACAGCAGACGGCACTCTCGTCGATTCCTACCTTCGCCCCACACAGGGCGATCCTCAAGACCTCATCTCAGAATTACAGCGGCTCATCCCCGCACACGACACAGGAGCCAAGTCATGACCTCTTCGTCACGCTCAGGGCAGTCAGCCACACAATTGCCAGAGCCCGCCGTCCTCGTACTGGAAGATGGCACCCGCTATCTAGGACGCGCCTATGGCGCACGAGGAACCACGCTCGGTGAGGTCGTCTTCTCGACCGGTATGAGCGGCTACCAGGAAACGCTGACTGACCCCTCCTACGCCGGCCAGATCGTGTTGCAGACGGCACCGCATATCGGCAACACCGGGATGAACGAGGAAGATCCTGAATCGCGCCGCATTTGGGTTGCCGGCTACATCGTCCGCGATCCTTCCCGCGTGGTCTCAAAC
Source organism: Microbacterium sp. (assembly GCA_003524435.1). Classification (GTDB taxonomy): domain Bacteria; phylum Actinomycetota; class Actinomycetes; order Actinomycetales; family Microbacteriaceae; genus Microbacterium. The sequence continues at coordinate 8,662 of DQHP01000076.1, read as the reverse complement.
TGGCGGGCGACCGAGTCACTGGATGACTCACTCATTCGCGATGGCATCGTGGGCATCAGCAGCATTGACACCCGTGCAATCACGCGCCACATCCGCTCAGCGGGCTCGATGCGCGGCGGGATCTTCTCGGGTGCGGATGCTGCCCTCGCCCCTGAGACACAACTTCAGGCTGTGCAGCAGACGCCAAAGATGAGCGGCCAGAATCTGTCAGCACAGGTCTCCGTCGAGGCCGTTGAGGTGACGACGTCCGTGGGGGAGCGCATCGGTAACCTCGCGGTACTCGATCTCGGCATCAAGCAGGCGACGATCGATAATCTGGCGGGGCGCGGATTCGAAGTTCATGTTCTGCCGCAGAGCGCCAGCATCGAAGACATCCGTGCGGTTGATCCCGTCGCCGTCTTCTACTCCAACGGTCCTGGCGATCCTGCCGCATCCGATGAGCACGTGGCACTTCTTCGCAGCGTGCTTGATGACGGTCTGCCGTTCTTCGGCATCTGCTTCGGCAACCAGCTCTTCGGCCGTGCCCTCGGACTCGACACCTACAAGCTGCCGTTCGGACATCGTGGCATCAACCAGCCTGTGCTCGACAAAGCAACAGGCAAGGTAGAGATCACCGCCCACAACCACGGCTTCGCGGTCGAAGCGCCGCTAGAGGGCAGCTTCGACAGCCCCAACGGTTACGGCAAGGTCGAGGTCAGCCACGTCGGCCTTAACGACAACGTGGTCGAGGGGCTTCGCGCTCTCGACATCCCCGCATTCAGTGTGCAGTACCACCCAGAAGCGGCTGCCGGTCCGCACGATGCTAACTACCTCTTCGACCGGTTTACGGACCTGGTTATTTCGACATTGAAGGACGCCAAGTAATGCCAAAACGCGACGATATCAACTCCGTCCTCGTCATCGGGTCAGGCCCCATCGTCATTGGCCAGGCCTGCGAGTTCGACTACTCCGGCACCCAGGCATGCCGCGTGCTGCGCGAAGAGGGCGTGCGCGTCATCCTGGTCAACTCCAACCCGGCCACGATCATGACCGACCCCGACTTCGCGGATGCCACCTACATTGAGCCGATCACGTGGCAGGTCATCGAGACGATTATCGCGAAAGAGAAGCCGGATGCGATCCTGCCGACTCTGGGCGGACAGACCGCACTGAACGCGGCGATCGACCTGCATAACAACGGCATCCTGGAAAAGTACGACGTCGAATTGATCGGCGCGAACTTCGAAGCGATCAACAAGGGCGAAGATCGTCAGATCTTCAAGGAGCTCGTCATTGAGTCTGGGGCGGAGGTCGCGAAGTCGATCATCTGCAACACGATGGACGAGCTCATCGCGGGCGCCGAGCAACTCGGTTACCCGCTTGTCGTCCGGCCGAGCTTCACCATGGGGGGGCTGGGCTCGGGGTTTGCGTACGATGAGACCGATCTGCGCCGCATCGGTGGCGCAGGACTGCACGACTCGCCGACCAACGAGGTGCTCCTGGAGGAGTCCATCCTCGGTTGGAAAGAGTATGAGCTGGAGCTCATGCGTGACACCGCCGACAACACGGTGGTCGTGTGTTCGATCGAAAACGTCGACCCGGTGGGCGTCCACACGGGTGACTCGATCACTGTCGCGCCGGCCCTGACGCTTACGGACCGCGAGTATCAGAAGCTGCGTGACATCGGCATCGACATTATCCGCGCCGTTGGCGTTGACACCGGTGGCTGCAACATCCAGTTCGCCATCGACCCATCGAATGGGCGCATCATCGTCATCGAGATGAACCCTCGCGTCTCACGCTCGAGTGCTTTGGCATCCAAAGCCACCGGCTTCCCCATCGCGAAGCTCGCGGCGAAGCTGGCCCTCGGCTACCGCCTCGATGAGATTCCCAACGACATCACCGGCGTCACCCCGGCAAGCTTCGAGCCGACGCTTGACTACGTGGTCGTGAAGGTCCCTCGTTTCGCTTTTGAGAAGTTCCCCGCAGCAGACACCACGTTGACGACCACCATGAAGTCGGTGGGTGAGGCGATGGCGATCGGTCGCAACTACGCCACAGCACTGCAGAAGGCGCTCCGCTCGCTGGAGAAGCGCGGCTCGAGCTTTCACTGGGAAGAAGAACCACGCAGCGTTGACGAACTCCTCGAGATCGCGACGACCCCCACCGATGGTCGTATCGTCGTCTTGCAGCAGGCGCTGCGCAAGGGCGCGACCATTGAGCAGGCCTTCGAGGCGACGGCGATTGACCCCTGGTTCCTCGACCAGATCGTACTGATCAACGAGGTCGCCGAGGTCGTACGCACTGCCGCAGCGCTTGACGCCGACACTATCCGCTATGCGAAAGAGCACGGCTTCTCGGACCTGCAGCTCGCACAGCTCCGCGGCATCGATGAAGCAGAGGTGCGCGGCATCCGCCACGGCCTCGGCCTTCGCCCGGTTTATAAGACCGTCGATACCTGTGCGGGAGAGTTCCCCGCGCTGACGCCGTACCACTACTCAAGCTACGACTTCGAGACCGAAGTGGCGCCGTCAGATCGCACCAAGGTCGTCATCATCGGCTCCGGCCCCAACCGCATCGGACAGGGCGTCGAGTTCGACTACTCCTGTGTCCACGCGTCCTTCGCACTTTCGGACGCTGGATACGAGACCGTTATGGTCAACTGCAACCCTGAGACAGTCTCCACTGACTACGACACCTCTGACCGGCTCTACTTCGAGCCGCTCACACTCGAGGACGTCCTCGAAGTCCTCGATGCGGAAGCGGCTAGCGGCACGATTCTCGGTGTCGTCTGCCAGCTCGGTGGCCAAACGCCGCTCGGGCTCGCTAAGGGAATTGAAGCGGCTGGCTACAAGGTGCTCGGCACGAGCCCGGAGGCCATCGACATCGCAGAAGAGCGCGAGCTCTTCTCTCAGCTGCTGGACGAGGCCGGACTCGTGGCCCCGCGCCACGGCACTGCGACCGGCGTCGAGGGCGCAGTGGCCATCGCCGAAGACATCGGCTACCCGGTTCTCGTACGTCCGAGCTTTGTCCTCGGCGGCCGCGGCATGGAGATCGTCTACGACACGGACAGCCTGCGCGACTACTTTGTGCGCACCGCCGGTGAAGTAATCGTCGGCCCCGGCACACCATTGCTCGTTGATCGCTTCCTTGACGATGCGATCGAGATTGATGTCGACGCACTCTACGACGGCAAAGAGCTCTACATCGGTGGCGTCATGGAGCACCTGGAAGAGGCCGGGATCCACTCCGGCGACTCCAGCTGCACACTGCCTCCGATCTCCCTGGGACGCAGCGACATCGACCGGGTTCGCACCGCCACGCTCGCAATCGCCGAGGGCGTGGGCGTGCGAGGACTGCTGAACGTGCAGTTCGCCATCAGCGCCGGCGTGCTCTACGTCATCGAAGCGAACCCCCGCGCAAGCCGTACCGTGCCGTTTGTCGCGAAGGCACTGGGGATTCCACTCGCAAAGGCAGCCAGCCGCATCATGGTGGGCTCCACCATCGATGAGCTCAAGAACGAGGGTCTGCTGCCCTTGTCAGACGGCTCGCGTGTTCCGATGGATGCGCCGGTGTCAGTCAAAGAAGCGGTACTGCCCTTCAAGCGCTTCCGCACCAAAGAGGGAAAAATCGTCGACTCGGTCCTCGGACCGGAGATGCGCTCGACCGGTGAGGTCATGGGAATCGATAAGGACTTCCCAACCGCATTCGCGAAAAGCCAAGCGGCAGCTTACGGCGGCATGCCCACTTCCGGAACCGTATTCATCTCTGTCGCCGACGCGGATAAGCGTGCGGTCATCTTGCCAGCACACCGTCTGCAGCAGCTCGGCTTCAGCCTGATGGCGACAGAAGGCACCGCTGAGATCCTCTCTCGCAATGGCATCGCCGTCACCCTTGTCGCGAAGTTCAGCGAGACCCAGGAAGACGGCACGCAGAACGTCGTTGACCTCATCAACAACGGTGAGATCGACATCATTGTGAACACGCCCTCCGGAGGCGCCGCGCGTGCAGACGGCTACGAGATTCGTGCCGCCGCGGTGGCAGCCGATAAGGCACTGTTCACGACGATGGCCGTGCTGGGTGCTGCGGTGAGCGGAATGGACGCCGCGGACGAGAGCTTCAGGGTGAAGAGCCTCCAGGAGTATGCGATCGACCGGAAAGCGGCCCTGTAGCTGTGGGAGAGACTGTCTCGGCCAGGTTCGGTGAGCGAGTAAGAAGCGCGCTCACCGAATATGGGCCGCTGTGCGTCGGAATCGATCCACACCAAAGCCTTTTACAGTCGTGGGCGCTCGAAGACTCTGCGGCGGGTGTCCGTGAGTTCGGGCTCCGCACTGTGGATGCTGCCGCAGGGCGCGTGGGAATCATCAAGCCGCAGGTATCTTTCTTCGAAAGATTCGGTGCCGCGGGCTTTGCCGCCCTCGAAGACGTATTTCGGGCGGCCAAGGATGCTGGTCTGATCGTGATCGCCGACGCAAAGCGTGGCGACATCGGAACGACTATGGACGCCTATGCGGCCGCATGGTTGACGCCTGGAGCACCGCTGGAAGCCGACGCGCTCACCGTGAATCCGTTTCTCGGTGTCGGAACTCTTCGGAGCACCTTCGACCGTGCGGAAGCGCACGGCAAAGGCATCTTCGTGCTTGCCGCGACCAGTAATCCTGAGGCTCGCACTGTTCAGCGCGCGCAGACCGATGCCAACGAAGCGGTTTCGGCCGCGATCATGGCTGATGTCAGCGCATATAACGCCGAACGGAGCCCCGACGGCGTGTGGGGGAGTATCGGGTTCGTAATCGGTGCCACAGTTGATTGGGCAGAGGCGGGAATTGCGCCGTTCACCCCACACGCGCCGATCCTCGGACCTGGCTTCGGCGCGCAAGGTGCCAGCCCTGCTGACTTGCGGGCACGTTTCGGGGCGCATGCCTCGATGGTGATCGCAGCCGAGAGCCGCAGCATCCTCTCATCCGGTCCTGACAAGCTCATCCCCACCATCACTGCGCGAGTCGCCGAGTACCAGGAGTCGCTCAATGTCTGAACGTCGCATCCCCGAAGTCAACCGCGCTGCAGCGGCCAGGCGTGCCGTGGAGCGCCGTCGTGATCGCGCCGCGCTCAAACGTGACCTGACAATGCGCGTCACCGCGCCACAGGTCGTCGCGCACCGGGCATTCGCCGATGCGGACTCGGTTGCGGGATCGATGCGCATCACGGACTTCCTGCTCGCACTTCCCGCAATCGGCGTCGGCAAACGCGATCGAATTCTGCTTGATCTCGATATCTCCCCGGTCAAGCGACTCGGTGGCCTCGGAGTACGGCAGCGTGTCACTCTGCTGAGCTGGCTCGACGAACGATTCCCCGTGCAAACTCCCCGGGCTGGCCGCAGCCGGCTGTTGGTACTGGCTGGTCCGACTGCCGTCGGCAAGGGCACTGTTGCCGCGCATATTCGTGAAACTCATCCCGAGATTCATCTGTCTGTATCGGCGACAACGCGCACACCTCGCCCCGGCGAGGTCGACGGCGTGCACTATTACTTCGTGAACGACGATGAATTTGATCGTTTGATCGCAGAGGACAAACTCCTCGAGTATGCCGTTGTGCACAACCAGTCGCGCTATGGCACCCCCCGCGCGCCAATCGATGCGGCGTTGGCCGAAGGAAAGACAGTGCTTCTGGAGATCGATCTCCAGGGCGCACGACAGGTGCGCGCCGCAGAGCCCTCTGCCACGCTCATCTTCCTGCTGCCGCCGTCCTGGGATGAACTTGTGCATCGTCTGGTCGGTCGGGGAACGGAAAATGAGGCCGAACGCACCCGCAGACTACGCACCGCGAAGGGTGAATTGGCCGCGCAAAACGAGTTCGATCACCTCATTGTGAACGAAGACGTCGCCGCAGCCGCCCGGGAGGTCGTAGAATTGTCTGAGGCGACTGCGCACTAAACGCTTTAGCGCGCCCGCCGTTTCGACTTCGCGACGATCCCGTCGCCTGATCAGGAGGTCTCACCATGGCCGGACATCACACCAAGGGCATCATCGACCCGCCGATCGATAACCTGCTTGACCGCGTCGAGTCGAAGTACGAACTCGTCATCTATGCGTCCAAGCGTGCGCGCCAGATCAACGACTACTACTCCGACCTGCATGAGGGCAACCTCTTCGACAACGTCGGTCCGCTCGTGGACTCTTCCGTAGAAGACAAGCCGCTTACCATTGCTCTCCACGAGATCAACGAGGACAAGCTGCGCCTTCGTCACGTCGAGTGACAGTAGCTTCCTCGATGAGCGCACTGCGTCTTTTCACGTCTGAATCCGTCACCGAGGGCCACCCTGACAAGATCTGCGATCAGATCTCGGACAGTATCCTTGACGGCTTGATCGCCAAGGACTCCAGTTCGCGGGTGGCTGTGGAGACCCTCGTCACCACGGGCCTGGTGCACGTCGCGGGCGAGATCCGCACTGAGGCGTACGTCGATATTCCGACCATCGTCCGCGAGGTCGTCAACGGCATCGGGTACACCTCAAGTGACACCGGCTTCGATGGCGACTCTTGTGGCGTCAGCATTTCAGTGGGAGAACAATCCACTGATATCGCGCACGGCGTCGACCAGGCGCAAGAGCAGCGTGACGGTTCGTCCCACGATGCTCTTGACAGTCTCGGCGCAGGCGATCAGGGCATCATGTTCGGTTTCGCGACGATCGAAACTCCCGAACTCATGCCGATGGCCGGCCACACGGCGCATCGCATTGCCGAGCGTCTCACCGAGGTCCGTCGCTCCGGCGAGCTAGATTTCCTTCGTCCTGATGGAAAGACCCAGGTAACGCTCGGCTACGAGGGCTTCATTCCGAAGACCATCGACGCCGTCGTGCTCTCTACACAGCATCGTCCTGACATTTCGCAGGACGAGCTTAAAGAGCAGGTCAGGCGCCTGGTCATCGATCCAGTGCTCGAGCGCACCGGGCTCGAGATGCCCTCGGACGATCGTTATTTCATCAACCCCGCGGGCCCTTTCGTCACGGGCGGGCCAAAGGGCGACGCCGGTCTCACCGGTCGCAAGATCATCATCGACACCTACGGGGGAGCAGCCCGTCACGGCGGCGGCGCATTCAGCGGCAAGGACCCCTCGAAGGTCGACCGCTCTGGCGCTTATGCAATGCGTTGGGTAGCGAAGAACGCCGTCGCTGCGGGGCTCGCAGATCGCTTGGAAGTACAGGTCGCATATGCGATCGGCGTGGCACGCCCTGTCGGTCTCTATGTCGAAACGTTCGGTACCGGAAAAGTCGGCGACGACGTGATCACAGAGGCGATCCGGCAGGTATTCGATCTTCGCCCGCAGGCGATCATCGAGCAGTTGGATCTGCTTCGTCCGATCTATCGTCAGACCGCGGCATACGGACACTTCGGACGCGAGAATCCCGATTTTACGTGGGAGCGCACCGACCGCGCCGAAGAGTTGCGCCGCGCCGCGGGACTTTGATGTTCAGGCGCGGGGCGCCGTTGTGCACGCGATGAGTCGGCGTATCGCACGGGTGCAGCTGGATTCCCCGCTCCCGCAACTTGATCGTCTGTTCGACTATGCACTTCCTGACGAGCTGGGAGAGATACAGCCGGGCGTGCGGGTACGAGTGCCTTTGCGCACTGCGGGTCGCATGGTCGATGCCTATGTGATCGAGGTCGCGGAAGAAGATGACGCAGAGCGGGCGCTGTCGAGCATCGAAAATGTGATCTCTCCGGTTCAGGTCCTTCCGGAACGCCTCTATCGTCTGGCACGCCGCACTGCTGATCGTGCGGCGGGTTCTGCCTCCGACATCCTTCGCCTGGTCATTCCCAAGCGACAGGTGCGAGTCGAGAAGGCTTGGAAGTCGGATGCTCTCGCGCTCACACCGAGCGATGAATCTCGTGAACGGGCAGAGGCTGTGCTCGCTGAATATGACGGGCTCGGCGCTGTCATCGATGAGGGCGGTCGGGCGGCCGTCGAAGCGATCCCCGGCTTGAAAGACGGCGTTCAGCGTTGGACAGAGGTGCTGGCGGCATCCGCTGCCCGCATGCTTGCCGGCGGTCGTTCCACTATTTTGGTGGTCCCGGACTATCGCGACCTTGATCGGCTACTGACAACGCTGCAGACGATGATGCCAGCCGAAGCGATCGTTCGACACGATTCTCGGCAAACCAACCCTGACCGATACCGCGCTTTCTTGCGCACGCTGGAAGATGCCGCCTGCGTCGTCATCGGCAACCGGTCGGCAATCTATGCGCCCGTCCGGGCCGGGCTCGTTGCGATCTGGGATGACGGAGACTCTCTCCTCGGCGAACCACGCGCGCCCTATGTGCATTCCAGAGATGCGGCCCTTCTTCGACAAGAGCAAGAGGGCTCCGCTCTGCTCCTCGCCGGCCACACCCGCACGACCGACGCTGAGCGCCTCGTCATGCATGGCTGGCTCAAGGACGTCCGCGCCGCGCGGCGCGTCCTGCCGAAAGTGATGCTGAGCACCCAGCAAGAAATGGAGCAGCCGTCCCAGCGCGTGCACTCCAGCGCCTTCGCCGCAGCGAGGAAGGCGAGCGAAGAAGGTCCGGTGCTGGTGCAGGTGTCCAGGCCCGGGTTCTCACCCAGCTTGGTTTGCGCCGAGTGCCGCGCACCGGCACGGTGTGCACCCTGCGGTGGGCCCCTGGGTGCTCGTCATCGCGGTGCCGTTCCG
>DQHP01000075.1 GCA_003524435.1 Microbacterium sp. | reverse complement strand
GGCGCTCGCACCACAGACTCACTCCAGCACCCACGCCCGTGAAGCCAGCACCGACACCACGAGCACGGCCGCAGCTCGACACCTCGGTGCGGCGCTGGCACCGATCGCAGCGGCGCTCGATCTGCACCGCGTCGTAATCAGTGACCCCGACGGAATCGTCGACAACGACTTCTGCGCTGACGTCGCCGGTGTGCTTCGCAGTGCCCTTGCACTGCCGCACAGCACAGAGATCGATGTGGAAGCATCCACCCTTGGATCAGCCGCCGTACTGCGGGGAGCAGCCGCTTATGTCGTCGGTGCCGAACTCGGGGTTCGTTAGGTTTCAGCGCACTGCAGGTTTTAACGCACGGCGCTCAGCTTCTGCAAAATTGTGTTTCTCGTCGACTGTCGCGTCAGAGCTGGTTCGCCGGTACACCTGTAGGTCGAAATCAACACCTGTCTGCTCGAATTCGAGATTTCAACGCACATCCGTAGATTCTGACGCCCAGGTGTACCGACGAACCAGAGGCGAAGCCGATCAGTTGCCGCTGGCGGCCTCGGTGTGATGGCGAATGACCTCGGCGACCACGAAGTTGAACCACTTCTCGGCGAATTCCGGATCGAGATGCGCCTCTTCCGCAAGCGCGCGCAGGCGTGCGACCTGTTGCTCTTCGCGTCCAGGATCAGATGCCGGCATCGCGTGCGTTGCCTTCAAAACGCCGACCTGCTGCGTCGCCCGGAAGCGTTCTGCCAGCATGAAGATGAGGGCGGCATCAATATTGTCGATGCTGCCTCGCAGCCGCAACAGTTCGGCTCTGGCCTCGTCAGCGTCAGTCATCTCTCTCCTCCTAGTCGGCAGTTACGACGATATCGCGCCGACGCACAATAGAGTTGGCGCATGAGCTCCGACATGCCCGCGGCATCCGATGACGCCAACGTACCGGCTGAGGTTCCTACGAACGACGCCGCGAACACAGAGGCCCCCACAACACGCGCCAAGGCCGCGACGAAAACCAAGAAGCCCCCGAAGCAGACAGGGCAGAAGGTGAAGAAGCAGGTCGAGCCCGCTGACGAAGCAGAATTGTCGCCGAAGCCCGTGGTCGAGCCGGTGCCATCGAACCGCTCGTTCTGGACGCGCATCGAGCGCCCCTTCGTCTTTGGCTTCCTTCTCACACTGGGTGGCCTCGCCGCGGTCCTGCTCGGACTCGCGCTATCGAACCTGTCGACGGTGATCATCTACATTGCTCTCGCGCTCTTCGCTGCGCTGGGCTTGGACCCCGCGATCCGGTTCCTCGAACGACGTGGTCTGAGCCGCGGCTGGGGCGTTGTCATCGTGCTCGTCTCACTCATCGTCGCGCTGGGTCTGATCATCTGGGCGATCGTCCCCGTTGTCGTCGCGCAGATTGCGAACTTCGTCAAGGACGTCCCCAAGATGGTCGCGGACTTCCAAACCAGCGATCTCTACGCGACGCTGAGGGACCAGTTCGGCGATCAGTTCCAGACGTTGGTCGGCGATGTGCAGAAATTCCTCTCTGACCCCGGCAACATCGCCACGATCGGCGGCGGCGCGCTTCAGGTGGGTGCCTCCATCGCAAACGGCCTCTCCGGCGCGGTCATCGTGCTCGTGCTCATCATCTACTTCGTCGCGACGCTGCCCAGCATGAAGCTCGCGATGCTGCGCCTCGTCCCGGCGCGCGATCGTAAGGACGCCGACATCATCAGCACGCAGATCACCGACTCTGTCGGTGGATACGTGATGGGAATGGTGACTCTGGCATTCATCAACTCGATCATCGTGTTGATTCTCTATACGGCGCTGAATCTGCCGTTCCCGCTGCTGCTGGCGGTTGTCGCGTTCCTGATTACGCTGATCCCGCTCGTCGGATCGCTACTGTTCTGGGTGATCGGCACGGGCATCGCCCTGTTCGGCGACAACATCATCTTCGCCCTGATTTTCGCCGTTGTCTATCTCATCTACATGCAGGTGGAGTCGTACGTCTTGACGCCGAAGGTGATGAACCGGGCGATTTCGATCCCCGGCTCGCTGGTCGTTATCGGCGCCCTCGTCGGTGGAACTCTGTTGGGCCTGCTCGGTGCCCTCGTCGCGGTGCCGGTGACGGCATCCATCCTGATCATCATCAAGAAGGTCTGGATCCCGCGCCAAGACGCTCGCATCTAAATTTCGTGGGGTGTAGGCGTGGCTAAACGGTCACGTCCACGATGCCGATGAAACGGCCGCCGACGCCTTCGATCTCGGTGCGGTGCTGGTCAGATCCTTGCGCAGGAAGATCCCCGGGAGCATGATCGCGGCAGCTGAGATAGGTGAACTCCGGCCACCATTTCTTCGGCCGCGCGGACTCCGTGAACCCGCAGACATCGCATTTCAACGTGACCCAGACGGGGCGAGCGCCCTTTTTACGGTTCGCCCGTGATTGGACGAGCCACGCGGGCGGGTCCTGCTCGAGTGCTGTGACTGCTTCTTCACGCATTCCGCCGTCGAGTCCGTGACGGGCGGCCATCTCGAGAGGAATGTCGAGTCGCTGGGCGACCTCGCGTGCGCTGATCATGGGTCCGGGCATCCCCCATTGTCTCAGGCCAACGCGGGGTCGCCCGCTCGCCTTACACTTGCAGGGCGAAAGTACGGCCGCAGGGTGGAAAGGCGCCGTTTCGCCCTGCATCCGTCTGATCGCCCTGCAAGTGTGCCGCGGATACTCAGATGAGGCCCTTGTCTTCCAGCCACTGGGTTGCGATGTCCTCGGGCGACATCTGATCGACCGTGCTCTGCACGCCCATGGCGACAAGGTCTTCTGCTGAGAGCTCGGCGCTGACGGCATTGATGACGTCGGCAATCTCGTCAGAAACAGCGCTCGAGGCGATCGGCACGACGTTCGACGCAAGGATGAGACTCTCTGGGTCCTCCAGCGCCACGATGTCTTCGGTTTCAAAGGCCGGGTCGGCGCTGTAGATGTCAGCGACCTGGATCTTCCCTGCGAGCAACGATTCGAGTGTCGTGTCACCCGTCGCAGAGAACCCGAGGTCGACACCGTAGACCTCCTTGGCGCCAGCCGGGCCGTAAGGACGCTGCTCGAACTCGGGAGCGCCACCGATCGTGACCTTTTCGCTGACGTTCGCGAGATCAGCGATCGTGGTCAAGTTGTTCGCCTCAGCAAACTCTTTGGTCACGGTGTACGTGTCCTGATCGCTGGCCTCGGCATAGTCCAGCGCCGTGAGACCTTCGGGCAGAGCATCCTGCAGCGCGGCATAGACGTCGTCGGGGCTCGTGGCATCTGCAGCGTCATCGTAGTACTCGAGCAGGTTTCCGGTGTACTCCGGGAACAGGCCGATCGCACCGGATTCGAGGTCGGGCATGTACGCATCGCGCTGTCCGATGTTGAACTGCCTGTCGACCTCGAAGCCCTCGGCTTCCAGCGCCTGCGCATAGATCTCGGCGATGATCTCGTTCGAGTAATAGGCCTGCGAGCCGATAACGATGGTGTCGGATGCCGCATCTCCCCCGTTGTCGGGGGCATCGAGCGGGTTGCTGCTCGCGCAGCCGGCGAGCGCGAGGGACGCGGAGAGCGCGACACCCATCGCGAGAGCGAGACGTGACTTTCTAGCTGTGAACATGAGGTTCCTTACTGGTGGGGAGTCAGGCGGATGCCGTGGATGCTGCACGTCGCAGCGCCCTCGGCGACGTCGTTGTGGGCTTTGCGACACGGATGCCGGGGGGAACGGCCATGCGCTGTGCGAGGGCGAGCAGCAGATCGGCGATGAGGGCGAGGACGGCGACAAGGATCGCACCGCCGAGCACCTGATCGAAGCGCCGCAGCGGAATGCCCTGGATGATCGGCCAGCCGAGCCCACCGAGGTTGACGTAGGCGGCGATGGTGACGGTGGCAATGACCTGAAGTGTTGCCGCGCGCAGGCCGCCGATCAGCAGCGGCATGCCCAGAGGCACCTCGACCTTCCAGAACACCTGCCACTGCGTCATGCCGGTGGCCCGTGCCGCGTCGATGGTACGACGATCGATCGCCTCAAGCCCGGTGTAGGCCCCGGCCAACAGAGACGGAATTGCCAGCAGGACGAACGTGATGGTCGCCGCCTCGGGCACGCGCAACACTCCGAGCAGCAGCACGAGCAGCACCATGAGTCCAAATGAGGGCACCGCGCGCGCGGCACCAGAGACCGCTACGGCGAACTCTCGACCGCGGCCAGTATGACCAATGAGCCAGCCGATCGGCACAGCGATAGCCGCCGCGATCAGCACCGAGATGACCGTATAGAAAATGTGCTGGCCGAGCAGCACGGGCAGCGCGTACTGGCCCTCTAGCCGTTCTGGAGAGAACAGCCAGGCGAAAGCATCCGCGAAGAGATTCATGCGGCAGCCCTCATCGGCAGGATCCGTCGGCGTGAGCTCACCGTTGCCGCTGCCCGTGTCCACGGCATCACAGCGCGGCCAGCGAGCATGAGCAACAGATCGATGATGAGCGCGATGATGACGACCGCGAGTACTCCCGCAAGGACCTCGGGGATGATGCGGCGCTGCAGCCCGTTCGTGAACAGGTAGCCGAGGTTCTCCACGCCGACGAGGATGCCAACCGTGGCAAGCGAGATCGTGCTGACGGCCGCAACGCGGAGTCCGGCGAGGATGACCGGGCCCGCGAGCGGCAGGTCAACAGTCCAGAATCGGCGGAAGCCGCCGTAGCCGACAGCCGTCGCAGCCTGGCGCACATCGGGGTCGACCGAGTCGAGTCCGTCGGCGACCGAGCGCACGAGGATCGCGACCGCGTAGATCGTGAGCCCCACAATGAGGTTGATCTCAAGGCGCGCCTGGTAGCCGAGCACGGAAGGCAGCAGAATCAGCAGCGCAAGCGAGGGAATCGTATAGAGGAGTCCGGTCAGAATGATGACCGGTCCGCGCACGAGTTTGTACCGCCAGGCGACCCAGCCCAGCGGCAAGGAAAGAACGAAACCGATCACAATCGCGATCGCACTCTGGCGCAAATGCGTGAGAGTCAGATCAAGAATGAGGTCGAGGTTGTCACTAACCCAATTCATGGTGTCCTCGACGGCTCATCCACGAGGGCGCCCTGCGTACGTCCGTCGGCGTCCACGACGACGGTGCCGTTGGGTGTCTGCTTCAAGGTCAGCGCTCGCTTGCCCCGCTCAACACCGATGAACGCCGCGACAAAATCATCGGCCGGGTTTTCAATGATCTCACTGGGACTGCCGACCTGGACAACGCGTGCGGCCTTATCGAGAATGACGACCTGGTCGCCGAGGAGGAACGCCTCATCAATGTCGTGGGTGACAAAAACCACGGTCTTATCGAGTTCACGCTGCAAGCGGATGAGCTCCTGTTGCAGATCAGCACGCACGATGGGGTCGACCGCGCCAAAGGGCTCATCCATGAGCAGGATATTCGGGTCAGCCGCGAGGCCACGCGCCACTCCTACTCGCTGCTGCTGCCCGCCAGAGAGCTGGCTCGGGTAGCGATCAGCAAGCGCACGATCCAGGCCGACGGTGTCGAGCAGCTCGCGCGCACGCTCATGCGCCTGCTTCTTCGAAGTGCCGACCAACCGCAACACAGTGGCAACGTTGTCGATGACCGAGAAATGGGGCATGAGCCCCGAGTTCTGCATGACGTAGCCGATGCCGCGGCGCAGCGCCACCGGGTCTTTACCGAGCACGCTTTCGCCGTCGATCTCGACATCGCCGCCAGTGGGCTCGACCATACGGTTAATCATCCGCAACAGAGTCGTCTTGCCACTTCCGGATGATCCGACGAACACGGTCGTCTTGCGCGAGGGCAACACGAGGCTGAAATCCTCGACTGCGAGCGTGCCGTCGGGAAAGCGTTTGGATACCGAGCGGAACTCGATCATGTACTCGTCCGTTCCTCAGTTATGCTCTGACCCGCCTTCATGGTCATGTCTCCTCAGTTTCGGGTTCGAGCGTACGGGATGCGGCAGACATCAGGAACTGTTTCATCCGCTATTCGGAGCAGATGAGAAACCGGATGGGACTTTAAGCAGAATCCCGACCATACGATTCCAACAGTCGTAGCCAGATTTCACTCACCGTCGGATATGCGGGCACCGCATGCCACAGCCGCGAAATCGACACCTCACCGACGACAGCGATCGTGGCCGCCTGCAGAAGATCGGCAACATCAGGGCCGACGAAAGTGACACCGAGGATGACGTCGCGCTCCGTGTCAACGACCATCCGCGCCTGCCCGCTATAGCCGTCCTCGCGCAGCGCCGCACCGGCAATGGCGCCGAGGTTCTGATCGATGACGCGGGTGGAATATCCAGCATCCTCGGCGGCCTTTGCCGTGAGACCGACAGAGGCGATCTCCGGCTCGCCGAAGACGACCTGTGGCACAGCCGCGTGGTCTGCGGTGGCGACATGGCGCCCCCAGGCCGCGTCGTCTATCTCGTCGCCCCTCGCGCGCGCGACAATCACATCACCCGCCGCCCGCGCCTGGTACTTGCCCTGGTGAGTCAGCAGCACCCGGCCATTCACATCCCCCACCGCGTACAGCCAGTCGCTGCCCGGCACCCGGAGCGTGTCATCCGTGCTGATGTACTTCCCCGGCTCGAGATCGGCGACCTCCAGCCCGATGTCTTCGCTTCGAGGAGAGCGACCGGTGGCGACGAGCACCTCTTCGGCGACGACCTCGCTGCCGTCGCCGAGCGTGATCGTGACCCGGCCACCCGTGCGACGAACGTGCGTCGTGTCGGTGTTCGTGCGGATATCCACGCCGAGGTCACGCAGGCCGTCGCCGACGAGCTCTGCCGCGAACGGCTCCATCCCGCCCAGCAGTTCTCCCCTGGCAATCACTGTCACGTGCGCGCCGAGGCTGGCATACGCGGTCGCCATCTCGACTCCGACGACTCCGCCGCCGATGATGGCGAGGGATGCGGGGATCTCCTGCGCGCTCGTCGCGTCGCGGCTCGTCCAGGGCGCAGCATCCGCAAGTCCGTCAATGGGCGCGATCGAAGCATCCGTGCCCGTGCTCACGGCCACGGCGTGACGGGCTTTCAACACGCGAGTGGCGCCGTCAGCGTCAGTGACGATAACTTCGCGATCGCCACTGAGGCGGCCATGCCCGCGTGCGAGATCAATGCCGGCCGATTCGAGCCAGCCAACCTGTCCGTCATCTGACCAGTTCGAGGTGAAAGAGTCGCGGCGGGCAAGAACGGCCCGCACATCGACACTCCCGGTCACTGCCTGTTTTGCACCATCCACGTTCCGGGCCGCGCGCAGCGCCTGGGCTGAGCGGAGTAACGCTTTCGACGGCATGCAGGCCCAGTAGGAGCACTCGCCGCCGACGAGCTCACTCTCAACGATGATTGCTGTGAGCCCCGCCTGCACCACACGGTCTGCGACGTTCTCGCCGACCGGTCCGCCACCAAGAACAATGAGGTCATACTCGTTTGTCGCCATCGTGCGCCTTCCGTCAAGTGTCCAGGCCGTTACCCAGTCTTGCTCACCCGCAACGCGTTGTCACCGGGGTTGTTCCCAACGGGTGTGTCACGTATAGCGGAGGGTGTTACGCCCGTCGGCGCCGCCGCATAACTCCGGAGGAACCGCCGGAATCGTGGTGGGAGCGGCTCAGATGACGCCGATCCTCGAAAAACTTCCGGAGTTATGCGGGTGCGGGTGCGGGTGCGGGTGCGGCAGGAGTTATGAGCAGGCAGGCCAGTCAGCGCGCGAGCAGCAGGTGGGTCGGCGCGGAGGCCGACGTGCGGTGGCGGATGCTG
>DQHP01000099.1 GCA_003524435.1 Microbacterium sp. | reverse complement strand
CGCACTCCGCCGTGGCCTTCCGCGCACGCCGGGTGGCGAGCCATGGCCTCCGGCTGGCACCGCTGTGGTGTCGCACGCTTCGTCAGAGGCAACGAGCGAAGCGACGCCCGTTTCAACGAGCGACGCCGCCGCTGTTAGCGATGTCGTTGTTGCACAGGAACCAGAAGCCGCCGTGCTCGCGACGCTCGATGTCAGCACGCCGTTGGCATTGCCACAGACGGTCTGGAACGGTAAGGCGCCACGTAACTCTGTTCCTGCACCAGAGCCCACGCGCATTGGTCCCTTCACCAAGGGGCAGTGGGCTGGCGCGGTCATCGTGGGCGGAGCGGGTCTGCTCGTCGCCGCCGCGATGGCGGTGCTTTTCGTGCGGTGGCTGCTGAGTCTGGATCCGCTGCAGGACTTCTTGCAGACCTACCCGGGCGAGTACCACCTGCCCGAGGGCGCGCCCGTTGGCTTCCCCGCGTGGCTCGGCTGGCAGCACTTCTTCAACGTGTTCCTGATGGTGCTGATCATCCGCTCAGGTCTCTCGGTGCGCAATGACAAGCGGCCGACGGCCTTCTGGACGGCCCGAGGCAATGCCAAGACCAAGATCAGTCTGACGCTCTGGTTCCACCAGGCGCTGGATATTCTGTGGCTCGTGAACGGCATCGTCTTCGTCGTGCTCTTGTTCGTGACAGGTCAATGGATGCGAGTGATTCCGACCAGCTGGGAAGTCATTCCGAATGCCTTCTCGGCAGTCCTGCAATACATCTCGCTCGACTGGCCGACCGAGAACGGCTGGGTGAATTACAACTCGCTACAGCAGATCGCGTACGGCGCGACGATCTTCATCGCAGCTCCACTCGCGGCGATCACTGGCGTGCGGATGAGCGGTCTATGGCCAAAGAACGCCACGAAGCTCAACAAGGCGTATCCGGTCGAGTGGGCTCGTGCGCTGCACTTCCCGGTGATGCTTTACTTCGTCGTGTTCATCTTCATCCACGTCGCGCTCGTGCTCACCACCGGAGCGTTGCGGAACCTGAACCACATGTACGCGGCACAGGGCTCAACGGATCCGACCGCATACGCCGACAACTGGACTGGGTTCTGGATGCTCGTAGCATCCCTCGTGGTCATTGCAGCCGCATGGATCGCCGCACGGCCGATGGTGCTCGCACCGATTGCGAAACTGTTCGGAAACGTCTCCGCGCGCTGATGGAGAATGCTCCACGGTGGCGGCCAGCGGCGGCATTCATGGCATCGCACCGGTGAATGGCTGGCAGATGCAGGCTGGTCCGCGTGGGCGTTCGATGCGCGAGGCCACGGAGACAGCGCTCGTGCGCCGGAGGGCGACTACTCTGTATCGGCACTCGTTGATGATGTCATCGCCATCATCGAGGAGATTGGCGATCCGCCGGTGCTCGTCGGAGCCTCGATGGGTGGAATGACCTCCCTCATCGCCGAAGGCGAGCATGGCCCGCGGGCTCTTGCGCTCGTGCTGGTCGATATTGTGGCACGCGTTGAATCCGAAGGCTCGCGAAAGATCCAGACGTTCATGCGCAGCGCGCCGAACGGGTTCGCAACCCTGGACGAGGCATCGGACGCCATCGCCGCATATAATCCGCACCGTCCGCGGCCGAAGTCTCTCGATGGCCTGCGCAAGAACCTCGTGCAGCGCGACGACGGCCGATGGCATTGGCACTGGGACTCACGCTTCCTTCAGCGCGGCACCGAACCTGAGCTCGAGATCAGATATGAACGCTCAGTGGCGGCAGCTCAACGCATCACCGTGCCGACGCTTCTTGTCCGGGTGGGCAATCAGACGTCGTCAGCGCGCAGGGCCTTCGCGAGATGCAAGATCTTATTCCGCACGCGGATTCCGTCGAGGTTGGCGCTGCCGGTCACATGATCGCGGGCGATGACAACGACGTGTTCACTTCGGAGCTGCTGCAGTTCATCGCATTGACCTGAGTCGGCACACGGAGCAGCGCGACTCAGGAAAGAGCAGCGTGACTCAGCGAGCGACAGACTCGTGCGATCGGCTCAGGGAGCGTACTTCTTAGCGTACGAAGCGGACTTCGGTCAGCGTCTCGCCGAGGAAAGGCTCGGTGTGGCTGGCGCCGTCGAGCGTGAAGCCGTTGCGTGCGTAGAAGCGGTGCGCGCGTGGGTTGTCTTCGGCAACCCACAGGTACAGCGGCTCATCCTTGTCGACAGCGGCGTCAAAGAGTTTCTGGCCGAGTCCGGTCGAGTGGTACTCGCCCAGCAGGTAGATGAAGTACAGCTCGCGAAATGCCGGAGCATCCCGGTCACGCGAAGGGCCAGAACCGACGAAACCGACAATCTCACCGTCGACGAGCGCGGCGCTCATGTCGAAGTCGTCACCCTGTGCGGCCCAGTGCGTCCACAGTTCTGCCATGCGGCGGGGGGAGACGCGCTCCAGCGCGGCCTTGCTGATCAGGTGATCGTAGGTCTCGTGCCAGCACTGCGCGTGTACGCGCCCTAGTGCTTCTGAATCCACATCACGAACCGGACGGACAATGACTTCAGGCTGGGCTTCGGCGCTCATGCCTGGACTCTACGCTCGCACCGTGCCAAGAGGAAATCGAGCGGGCCAGCTGTGGACTGTCCACAACAGAGTTCATCGATCATGCGTCTGTGGCTACCATCGGTTCTCGTGAACGTGATCTGGCGAACCCTGCTTGTGATGTGGCGTGCGCGCCGCAAACTCCGCCGTGAGGGGCGAATCGCTCCGACGGGGATCAGTCGTATCCGGGTGACCACGTTGCCCACTGATCTCGACATACTGCGCCATATGAACAATGGTCGTTATCTGTCGCTATTCGACCTCGGCCGCTGGGATCTGCTGGAGCGTACCGGCATGGCAGGCGCGATGAAGAAGCACGGCTGGTACGGCGTCGTCGCGGCAGAGACGGTAACTTTCCGAAAATCACTCGAGCCCTGGCAGCGCTTCGACATCGAATCACGCCTGCTCGGCCATGACGACAAGACGATCTATCTCGAGCATCGCGCCGTCGTGGACGGTGAGATCTATGCGCGGGCAATCATTCGCAGTCGAATGCTGAAACGCAGCGGAGGCACGCTCTCGCATGAAGAGCTGTTTGGAGCCATCGGGCGCCCCGAAGGACTGCCTGAAGTGGCACCTTGGATGCACGAGTGGGCCGTCGCATCCGCTCTTCCGCCGACGCGCGCAGAGGCACCGAGTATCTGGAACTGACCGGAACTGGTTGTGACCGGCGCGGGAGCGCTTATGGCTCTCTCTGTGTCTGCGGTGAAGCACGTTCGCGCCCGATAAGCTCGATGGATGACCGGCGCGGGGGAAGCACCGGCGCAGCACTGGAGGGAAGCGCATGTCGAACGAGTCTGAGAACGGTACACCGAATCCGGGCGAACCGGTGCCGGGACAGCCCGCACCTGGTCAGCCCGCGCCGCCATACACGGCGCCCGGACAGGCCGCGCCTCAGCAGCCGACGTATCAGCAACCTCCGGCCCAGCCCCCATACGGTGCGTCTCCTGGGCAGCCCCCATACGGTGCGCAGCCGCCTTATGGGACGCCGCCTCCGTACGGTACGCCGCCCGCCTACGGGTCACCGCAGTATCCCGATCCCACTGTGCCCGCGGCATATCCTGGCGCTCCGATGCCCGGCGGTATCGCACCGCAATATCCCGTCTATGGCGGCCCATCCGCCTATGCGCCAATAGCACCGGGTCCTGGCGTTGGCGGTCTCGCGATCGCTGCGCTCATCGTCGGCATCGTTGCTTTCGTGACCGGATGGATTCCGATCGTTGGACTTGTTTTTGCAGTGGTGGGCATTGTGCTCGGCATCCTCGCAGTGCGCAAACCTCGCGGCAAGGGTTTCGGCATTACGGCATTAATCCTCTCGGGGCTGGCCGCGATCACCGGCATCATCATGCTGATCTTCTTGGTGGCGTTCGTTCCCAACGAGATCAATCAGTCGCAGGGAGGGGGCGAAAGCTACGACCAGCCATTTACAGATTCCGACGATGACGGTTCCCTCACAGAGGATGACTCGACCTCAGCTGACAGCGACTTCGATGAGGCGATGTACTCGGCTGTCTCCGGGCAGCTGATCGAGACCCCGTGCTGGTCGTACGACGGGCCGGAGTACTTCACGAACAACATCTCGGCTGACGCCGTTGCAACGTGCTCGGGACAGCTCGAACTCTGGGGAGAGTACGACGAAAACGACAACTTCTTCCCGACCGGCGCAGGCATGACCGCTGGTGAGATCAGTGTGATGCCTTTGAGTATCGAAGCTTCCGATGCCTATGGCCCCGTGGGAGATATCGACGCGGCGGTCGAGGGCCTGCAGGAGCCGTTCTTCAGCAAGCAGGGCGGAGAGCCCATCAGCGAAGAACGCATCACGATCGATGGTGTGGACGCAAGCCTTATCCACTACGACAGCGATTCAGAAGACACTCAGACCAAAGCCTTCCTGACTACCTTCGCGCCAGAGCCATATCAGGTCGCTGACACGGAGGCGCAGCTGTTCGTGATCATTCTGGTCACGCCGTATTCGAACGGTGAAGAACAGCTGCAGCAGATTATCGACACCTGGGAGTGGAAGTAGTAGCCCCGCCCCGCTGTGTCACCGCGTGAGAAGCGGTTCGCGCTCTTAGGCTGAGCTCATGTCAGAGTCGTCGGTTCCTGGGGCACTTCCACTCGCCGATCAAGCGGTCGAACTTGCACGTCGTTGGATTGCAGAAGCCGCTGAGGCAGAGGTTGATCCAGCTGCGGCGCGCCTTGCAGACGTGTTGCAGGACGAGAACGGTCTGCCGTTCACACTCGGTTTTGTCGACGGAGTGATGCGCCCTGAGAGTCTTTCCGCGGCAGCTGCGCAGTTGCAGCGGATAGCGCCGATCGTTCCGAGTTTCTTGCCCTGGTACCTGCGAGGTGCGGTGCGTCTCGGCGGAGGTATCGCTCCGGTGTTGCCCTCGCCGACGGTGCCGATCGCACGTCGTGTGCTTCGTGAGATGGTTGGACACCTGGTGGTCGACGCGCGTCCTGAGAAGTTGGGCTCCGCCATCGCGAAGATTCGCCAGTCCGAAGAGGGGACGCCGGGGGCGCGACTCAACCTCAACCTGCTGGGTGAAGCTGTCCTCGGAGAGACAGAAGCGCAGCGCAGGCTCGACGGCATCCATGACCTGATCAAACGCGACGACGTCGACTACGTGTCGGTGAAGGTGTCCTCCGTCATCAGCCATCTCTCGCTATGGGCCTTTGATGAGATCGTCGACGCTGTCGTCGAGCGGCTTTTGCCGCTGTATGTCAGCGCGGCAAAGAGCGGCACCTTCATCAACCTCGACATGGAGGAGTATCGCGATCTTGACCTGACGATTGCCGTGTTCACTCGTATTCTCGAGAGCCCGCGCCTGCTCCTGCTGGAAGCGGGTATCGTCTTGCAGGCCTACCTGCCGGATGCGCTCGCAGCGTTACGCGAACTCACCGCCTGGGCGAAAGACCGCGTCGAACATGGCGGGGCAAAGATCAAGATCCGTCTCGTCAAGGGCGCGAACCTGCCCATGGAACGGGTGGATGCCGCGATGCATGGCTGGCCGCTTTCCACCTACGAGTCCAAACTCGACACGGATGCGAATTATTTGCGGATGCTGGAGGAAGCGCTCCGCCCGCAGAACACCGCAGCTGTGCGGATCGGTGTCGCGGGTCACAACCTGTTCGGCATCGCTTACGCCTGGTTATTGGCGGGCGAGCGTGAGGTCCGCGCAGACGTCGAGTTCGAGATGCTGCTGGGCATGGCCCAGGGGCAGGTGCAGGCTGTCTCCCGCGATGTTGGACCGGTGCTGTTGTATGTGCCGGTAGTCAAACCCCAAGAGTTCGACGTCGCGATCAGCTATCTCGTGCGAAGGCTCGAAGAGAACGCGGAGTCGGCGAACTTCCTGTCTGCGGCGTTTCACCTGCACGAGGACGAGAGCCTCTTCGATCGTGAGCGCGGCAGGTTCCTCAAAGCTCTGGCGCGAGCCAAGGATCGTACGTTGCGCAACGTGCCGCGGCGTATCCAGAATCGCCAAACGCCCGTGCACGAATCACTCAGGCCAGCTGCGCCCGTAGCCATCGACGATGACGAGCTCACTAAAGCCGTGCTCGATATTTCGCGCGGCTCTGACGGTGAATCGTTCCTCGAGACCGCGGTCTACTCGCGCCGCGAGGCAGAATCTGGCTCGGCGGGAGCCCCCGGCTTCACCAACACCGTCGATAGTGACCCTGCGCTTTCATCGAACCGCGAGTGGGCGCGCGACATCCGCACCCGCATCGACGCGTCTACGGCGGGCGACGCCACCGTGAAAGCGTCGCGCGTCAACGACACAATGGTGCTGGATGAGACGGTCGCAAGGGTCCGGGCGGCCGCCGCAGCCTGGGGTTCCCGACCAGCCACCGAGCGCGCTGAAGTGCTGCTGCGTGCGGCGGCGGCACTGGAGTCGCGCCGGGGTGAACTCATTGAAGTAGCGGCATCTGAAACGGGCAAGGTGCTCGCCGAGGCCGATGTCGAAGTGAGCGAAGCCGTTGATTTCGCGCGCTACTACGGCGCGAAGGCGCGCGAACTTGATACTGTCGCCGGCGCGAGTTTCGAGCCCGCACGGGTCACCGTTGTCACGCCGCCATGGAACTTCCCGATCGCGATTCCTGCCGGGGGAGTGCTCGCTGCGCTCGCCGCAGGGTCGGGCGTCATCTTCAAGCCCGCACCGCAGGCACGACGATGTGCGGCGGTGGTTGCCGAAGCTCTGTGGGAAGCGGGCATCTCACGCGACGTTCTCGCCCTCGTTGATATCGAAGAGGGCGATCTCGGTCGGCAGCTCATCGCGCACGATGCCGTGGACCGGGTCATCCTCACCGGAGGGTGGCAGACTGCGCAACTCTTCCGTTCCTGGCGACCAGATCTGCCGCTGCTCGCTGAAACGAGTGGCAAGAACGCCATCGTCATCATGCCTTCCGCAGACCTCGATCTCGCCGTCGCCGACCTGGTGAAGAGTGCGTTCGGCCACGCTGGGCAGAAGTGCTCGGCGGCATCGCTAGCGATTCTCGTCGGCCCCGTCGGCCGCTCCAAACGCTTTGCTCGTCAGCTGGTGGACGCCGTCCGCTCACTGCACGTCGGGTGGCCGACCGATCCACTCGCCGAGGTGGGACCCGTGATTGAGAAGCCCGAGGGCAAGCTCGCGTGGGCACTCACCGAGCTCGAGGGCGATGAGCAATGGCTGATCAAGCCATCGCTGGTGGAAGGGGACGAAACCGGGAGGCTGTGGCGTCCCGGCATCCGCGTCGGCGTGCAACCGGGGTCACGTTTTCACCGTGAGGAGTTCTTCGGACCGGTACTCGGCATCATGCACGCATCGACGCTCGGTCAGGCGATCGAGCTGCAAAACGCCGTCGATTATGGGCTGACTGCGGGGCTGCATACGCAGAATCCTGAAGACCTGGCGCCGTGGCTCGATCGCGTGCAGGCGGGGAATCTCTACGTGAACCGCGGCATCACCGGGGCGATTGTGCAGCGTCAGCCGTTCGGCGGCTGGAAGCGCTCGTCAGTAGGGCCTGGCACGAAGGCGGGCGGCCCCAACTATCTGGTCGGCCTGGGCTCCTGGCGAGCGCGAGGTGGGGGACAGGCCTCGAGCACTCTGCACCTGCGTGGCCTCGATACGCGCATAACCGACCTGATCGAATCAGCGCAGTCGTCCTTGGAGTTCGAGAGCTTCGAATGGTTGCGTCGCTCGGCTCTGTCGGATGCCATTGCCTGGGATCGCGAGTTCGGGCAGGTGCGCGACGTGTCTCAGTTGGGCGTGGAGCGCAACCTTTTCCGGTACAGACCGGTGCCGGTGATGATCAGGGCGACAGAGGATGCCGCGTTGCATGAACTCCTGCGCGTCGTCCTTGCGGCGATCCGGGCTGGCGCCGGGTTCTTCCTGAGCACTCCGATGGGGCTTCCGGCCGAGGTGCGTCGGGCGCTGTCAGAGCTCGACGTATCCGTCGCGGTCGAGAGCGATAGTGAGTGGACCGAGCGGATGGCCCGGCCGGATGCTCCCACGGATTCGCTCAATACCTCGATCGTCAAGCGTGCGCAGCGCGTGCGACTGGTCGGCACGCGTGACGCGGTGGCAACCGTGCATCGGTCGTTGGCGTCGGCCGTCGACGGCGATCCTGACCTGGCCATCTACGACGGCGAAGTCACGTCCGCTGGCCGCATCGAACTGTTGCCCTTCGTGCATGAGCAGGCGATCAGCATTACTGCGCACCGCTTCGGCGGCCCCGATGCCTGGAGCGCAGACACCATCTGAGCTCTGGCGCGTGGCGTCGCACTGCTGTTTTCTGCGTCTTTCCGGCGTCGCGCTGCTGTTTCCGGCGTCGCGCTGCTCTTCTTCGCTGAAGCGGCTGAATTTTCTGTAGCGCGAGCGATTTTGAGCAGCGCGAGCCCGGGACACCACTGAGAAGTAAAGAATATTTGACATGGATGCTCTCGCGGCAGTAGCTTCAAGATGTCAAGAATTTTTTACATTGAGGAGTCGACATGGTCTATCACGAGCGCGCTGCCTGGGCGGGAATCGTCGCTGCTGTTGCCACCATTGCTGCCTACGTCGTGCTGGTACTCGGGCAGGCGGGCGGCGGCCCACTCATAGACGTCGACTGGTTGCCGCTGATGCTCTGGTCTGTCGGCGGCGGCATCGTCCTCAGCATCCTGATCACGATCCTCTGGGGGATCGTCGCGGGTATACGCGACCGTGAGTCGGCCACCGCATCTGATGTTCGAGACAGGGACATCAGCCGGTTCGGCGGCCGAGTGGAATACGTCGTTCTCTGCGCCGCGGGCATCGCAATCATCGTGCTCTGCGCTGTGGGTGCGGACGTGTTCTGGATCGCGAACACCATGTTCCTTGGATTCGCCGTCTCCACGTTCATCGGCACGATCGCCCGGGTCATTGTCTACCGGCGGGGGCTCGTCTGATGGTCAAGCCCACACTCGTCACCAACAGCATCCGCTCACGGCGCGAAGATGCGGGGGTCACCCAGGCCGACCTCGCCCGCCGCATTGGTGTCACCCGGCAGACGCTCATCGCGATTGAGCAGGGTAAATATTCACCCACGCTCGAACTTGCTTTCCAGATCGCCCGCGCATTCGAGGTCGGCATCGACGATCTCTTCCAGTATCCGGAGGCTTGAGATGAACGCCACAATCGCCACGACCATGTCCGCCTGGCGGAACGACCAATACGGCTCTGCGAGCGGCACTCGGCAAGAAGTCGTGCCCGTGCCTCAGCCCGGAGTTGGCGAAGTGTTGCTGCGCATCCGCGCGACCGCACTCAACGCAGCCGACGTGCGGGTCATGCTCGGTGACCCGCTGCTCGTGCGTCCCGTGTTTGGAATGCGCAGGCCCAAGCAGCCCATCCGCGGTATTGACGTCGCGGGCCTGGTCGTTGCCGTCGGCGAGAACGTTGACAAGTCACTTATCGGTGATGAGGTGTTCGTGGAACTGGTGTCTGGGGGTGGCCTCGGAGAATACGCCGTCGCTCGGACGGGCCGCCTCGTCGCGCGTCCCGACACGCTCGCACCAGAGGTTGCTGCGACGCTGCCGATCTCCGGTGGCTCCGCCGTTCAGGCGCTCGATGTCGCCGGTGTCCG
>DQHP01000007.1 GCA_003524435.1 Microbacterium sp. | reverse complement strand
CGACCGGCGGGCCAGACGGTTCGGCCTTCGGCCCGGAGGGCTTCGACGGCTTCGAGGGCGACTTCGGAGTCTTGCGAGGGCCATCTGCCACGGTGTCGGTCTCGGAGAGCCCGCGGCTGCGTGCCATTGGTTCGTCCGCATCGCGCGGCACTGTTCGTTCGCGGGACGCACTTCGATCTCGTGACGCGGGTGGCCCGCCAGCCTCGGCAGATTCCACCGCCGATTCTGACGTTCCAGAAGCCGGCGTCGAGAAGTTCTGCAAGATCAGCGGATCAACGAGCGACGTCGCTTCCTCGGACATGGTTTGGATGAAATCGGGCCACCGAGACCCGGCGGCTGTCGAGTTGCTGAACACGATCGCACAGGCGATGAAGGCCGCAGCAGTGGTGATGAGGATGGGTGATTTCGACCACCACGACTTCCGCGCTGGCGGACGCTGCACCGTCAGCGACCCCGCGGATGACGTGCCGGATGCGACAGACATCGCTTCCAATTCGGTGGAGGGCGCGGCCGAGGCGGCATCTTCTACGAGGGCTACGGCAGAGCGAGGGGTGATGCCGTCGTGCAGTCGATCCCATGCGATATGCGCCGCGCCGAGGGCAACGGTAGCTTTCGGGTCATCCTCCGCGACGAGCGGGCGGTTGAATCGCTCCGACAGGCGTTGGGCGACGAGGGGGATCCGCGAGGATCCACCAGTGAGCAGAATCGCCTCGAGTTTGTTGGCATCGATTCCGGCCGATTCTACGGCGAGATCTAACGCATCCAGCGTCTGTTCCAGCGGATCGTCGATCAACGCCTCGAACTCAGAACGGTTGATGCGCACGGTCGCAGGGCCCGATGAGAACTCCAGCTGAAGGGTGGCATCGGCCTCAGAAGAGAGTGTTTCCTTCGCTTTCACAACCTCGCGCTGCAAGGTGGCCAGCGCAGGGAGCTCGTCGCCGGCGTTCGACGCTAAGGCACCAGCTGTCGCCATCACCTGACGAAGCAGAAGCTCATCGAAATTTGCTCCGCCGAGGTCGTTAATGTGGACCTGCTCGCCGATGGGTTGAGAGCCGACACCGGCCGCGATGCGTTTGCGCAGTACGAGAGCATCGAACTTCGTTCCGCCGAGGTCATACACCGCGAGCATCTGCCCGGCCTGGAGTGGGTGCGAAAGCTCGTAGTGTCGAGCGACAGACTCGGCCTCGCTCAGCAAAACAGCGTCTGAAACGCCTGCCCGCTCCAACGCCGCTGCAATCGCTGCCCGCCGATGCCCGCCCCACGCGGTCGGCACGGTGATAGCGATCACCGCCGGTGCTGCGCCTTCGCTCACGGTGACAACGCTGATGATCCATGCGCACATGCGTGCGTAGAGATCCTCGGCACGGATCGCGTATTCGCCGACCATCACGGGGACGTCATCGCCCATCTGATGTGCAAACTCGCGGACGAGGCGCTCAGGACGCTCGCGGCCTCGCCGTTCGGCTTCATCCGCAAAGGACAGTGACCCATCACTGTCGACGAATACAGCAGACGTCGCACTGTGTTCATTATTGCTAAATGAGAACACGGCGGCTTGCGTTTGTTCGCTCCGCGTGACTCGCGCAATAGCCGAAACGACTCGACTGTTGCCGATGTCAATCGCGAGAGCAAAATCCCAGTTGCTCACGCTACTCCTACGATCCCCCAAAGACCGAAAACTAGGTTATACGCCTAGTTGCTTGACACTATAGGACCGAATTACTCGAAACGCCAGACTTATTTATTCGGGCCGCTGACACCCGTGTGTGAGATGGGCCCTAGTGTGGAGCAGTGAGCATTGAAGCATCCTCCCGTAATCGCGTTGCGGGCGGGCTCTATGCGGGCGGCGCCTACTTGCTCTGGGGCGTCCTTCCGCTGTATTTTCTTCTGCTCTTGCCGACCGGTCCGTGGGAGGTCGTCGCCGCACGGGTGCTCTTCTCACTCGTCTTCTGTGTGCTGTTGCTCACCGTCGCGGGCGGGTGGCGACGGATCATGGCGATCATCCGGCAGCCTCGGCTTCTGGGATGGACGGCGCTCGCGGGTGTACTGATCTACGTCAACTGGCAAGTTTTTGTCATCGGCACCCTGAGCGGGCATGTTGTCGAGACGGCACTGGGCTATTTCATCAACCCGATCACCACGGTGCTACTGGGTGTCTTCGTGCTGCATGAGCGGATTCGCTGGCTGCAATGGGTAGCGATCGGCATCGCCGTCGCTGCCGTGGTCGTGATCATCATCGGCTACGGCTCGTTCCCGTGGATCGCGTTGTTGCTGACTGCATCCTTCGGCACCTACGGGC
Organism: Microbacterium sp.; assembly: GCA_003524435.1. Taxonomy (GTDB): domain Bacteria; phylum Actinomycetota; class Actinomycetes; order Actinomycetales; family Microbacteriaceae; genus Microbacterium. The sequence goes on along the minus strand of DQHP01000007.1, from coordinate 23,564 downwards.
TCGTCAAGAAGAAGATCGGGCCGGCGGTGGATGCGGTGAGCGGGCTCACCCTCGAATCGTTCTGGCTTATCCCTATTGCGCTCGTGCAACTCATCATCGTCGCGCAAACCAGCGGCATCACTTTTGGCACAGTGAGCACGTCACACACGATCCTCATGCTGTTCGCCGGTGTCGCCACGGCCGTGCCACTGTTGCTGTTCGCCGCAGGCGCTCGCCGCATCAATCTCACGGTCATCGGAATGATCCAGTTCATGACGCCGATCATGCAGTTCCTCACCGGAGTGTTCATCCTGCACGAGCCAATGCCTCCAGAGCGCTGGGTCGGGTTCATCATCGTGTGGATCGCGGTCGCGGTATTCATGATCGATCTCGTGCTTGCTGCGCGTCGACATCGCCGAACGCGAGTGGTGCCGCCCGTTTGACGTTGCACGGCGAAACCAGATCGTTAGCGCACTGATACCTATCTTTTGCGCCGTCGCCATAGGGTAAGAGCATCCGAGCATGCACTGCCATGCGCGTAGTAGGCAAAGGAGCATTATGAACCGCACACAGCCGCGCCCGAAGTGGCTCGCAGCATTCGCACTCGTGGGTGCATCCGCCCTCGTAATCTCGGGATGCGCGAGCACGCCCGAGGCAGCGCCCGACGAAGGCACAAACTCCGAACGGCCGGCAGATGTCGACCTGTCACTCAAGCTGGGCTCGCTCTTGCCGTCCACGGGAACGCTCGCATTCCTGGGTGCGCCAATGGAGTCCGGTGTTCAGCTCGCCGTCGCGCAGATCAACGAAGCAGACGCAGGCATCACCGTCGAATTGACCAGCGATGACGAGGGCGACCTCGACAACAAGGCGTACGAGACCTCGATCACCAACCTTCAGAGTGCCGGTGTGACGGCAATGATCGGTGCGGCATCCTCGAGCGTTAGCAAGTTGATCCTTGACGGCAACGCAGGCGCTGGCATCCTCACGGTGTCTCCGTCGAACACGTCCGCAGAGTTCACCGGCATCAACCCGATGTACTTCCGCACCGCGCCGAGTGACAGCCTTCAGGGTGAGGTGCTCGGCAACCAGATCGCTGAGGACGGGCACAAGACCCTCGGCATCATCTACCAGAACGACCCGTACGGCACGGGCCTGTTCGAAGCAATCAAGACGACCTTCGAAAGCACCGGTGGCGAAGTTGTCGCCGAGAGCTCGTACAACCAGGGTGATGGCCAGTTCAACGCTCAGGTGGCAGATGTCGCCGCCGCTAACCCGGATGCCGTGGCCATCGTCTCGTACGACCAGTTCGCGACGATTGCACCGCTGCTCGGCAACGCTGGCGTTGACACCGGCGCGCTGTACCTGGTCGATGGAAACCTGAAGGACTGGGGTGCTGACATCCCGGTGAGCCTTGAGGGATCGAAGGGCACGCGCGCAGGCGCAGAGCTGCCTGACGACTTCATCGACCAGCTCAACGAGGTCTGGACTGCCGAGGGCAACGAGCCCATCGACGCCGTGACCTACTCGGCCGAGGCCTATGACGCGACGATCCTGATCGCCCTTGCGGCGCTGCAGGGTGTGTCTGTCGAGGGTGAGGACATTGCTGAGTACATGCAGGAGGTCTCCGGTGGCTCAGGCGATGGTGAGAAGTGCACCAGCTTCGCCGAGTGCGCTGAGATCATCAATGGTGGAGGCACCGCCGACTATGACGGTTACTCCGGTGAGATCACGTTCGATGAGAACAACGACCCGAAGGGCGCTGCGATTGGCGTCTACGAGTTCGATGCCGAGAACATGACCACGCGCATCAAGTAATATCCATAAAAAGGAGGGCCCGGATGCTTCGGCATCCGGGCCCTCCTTTTGCGCTGTGGCTACGGCTACGCGGCCTCGGTGCCGAGCGTTCCGAGGTACAGCCCGATGACCTTCGGGTCGTTGAGCAGGTCGCGACCGGTGCCCTCGTAGGCATCGCGGCCCTGGTCGAGGACGTAGGCGCGGTCGCAGATCTGGAGGCAGCGCCGTGCGTTCTGCTCGACCATGATCGTGGTGACGCCAGCCTTGTTGATGTCGGAGACGCGGATAAACGCGTCATCCTGGCGTACAGGGCTGAGTCCCGCCGATGGCTCATCCAGCAGCAACACGGAAGGGTCCATCATCAGCGCCCGAGACATCGCGACCATCTGTCGCTCACCACCAGAAAGTGACCCGGCACGCTGCTTGAGCCGCGTGCCCAGTTCGGCGAAGATCCCGCAGACGAACTCGAGGCGCTCTGCATAGATTTTGGGGTTCTGGTAGAGCCCCATCTGCAGATTCTCTTCGATCGTCAGCGACGGAAAGACATTATTCGTCTGCGGCACGAAAGCAACACCGCGCTTGACGAGTTTGTCGGCTTTCAGCCCGAGGATACTTTCACCTTTGACGGTGATCTCGCCGGAGCGCACCTGCACCATTCCGAAAATCGCCTTCAGCAGCGTCGACTTTCCCGCGCCGTTCGGGCCGATAATGCCGATCAGTTCGCCCTGACGGGCGACGAGGTTCGCTCCGTTGAGAATGTTCACGCCCGGCAGATAGCCGGCGTGGACATCAGCGAGTTCAACGACGACGTTGTCTTCGGTCATGACTTCTCCCCATCGTTTGCCGCCGGTTCGGTCTCTTCGATCTCAGCTTCCGCTTCGGCCTCGATTTTCTTGCGCATCTTGATGGCTTCAGCATCCGATGGCACGACAATGCGACCGGTGACGGCGCCCAGGTCAACATCCTGATGCGCACCGAGATACGCATCGATGACGGCGGGGTCATCCATGACCTGGTCTGGCGGACCCTCAGCGACCACGCGACCCTCGGCCATGACGACCACCCAGTCAGCGATGTGGCGCACCATATGCATGTCGTGCTCGACGAAGAGCACGGTCATGCCGAGCTCTTTCAGATCGAGAATGTGATCGAGAAGCGACTGCGTCAGCGCAGGGTTGACACCGGCCATGGGCTCATCGAGCATCACCAGCGTCGGATCGCTCATCAGCGCCCGCGCCATTTCGAGGAGCTTGCGCTGCCCGCCCGAGAGCGAGGCGGCGAAGTCCTTCTCCTTGGCGTCGAGCTTGAACCGAGTCAGCAGGTCGCGCGCGCGTATTTCAATCTCGTTGTCCTGTTCTCGCCACAAGAACGGGAACAGGCTGGCCCAGAATCCCTCGCCGCGCTGGTGCGTGGCGCCGAGCTTCATGTTCTCCAGCACGGTCAGCAGCGACAGCGACTTCGTGAGCTGGAACGTGCGGACCTGGCCCATGCGAGCGACCTTGAACGAGGGGATACCCGAAAGGTTCTTGCCGTCGAACGACCACTTTCCGGCGTTCGGACGATCGAAGCCGCAGAGCAGGTTGAACAGGGTCGTCTTGCCCGCTCCGTTGGGACCGATCAGCGCAGTGATGGCGCCGCGAGGAATCTCGAGATGATCGACATCCACTGCGGTCAAGCCGCCGAAGCGCCGCTCCACACCATCGACAGTGAGGATCGGGTCGACCTTAGCGACGCCGGGCACTGCGGGTCCTTTTGCAAGGCCGGTGGTCTTGGGGCGCGAAGCCCCCGCATTACTTGACAAAGGTCATCTCCCTCTTGTTTCCGAGGATGCCCTGCGGCCGGAAGATCACGATCAGCATCAGCACGATTCCGATCACGATGTAACGCACCACGTCGGCCTGGTTCGTCGTCATCGGCAACCAGCCGATGCGCGCCATCTCTGGCAGCAACCCACCGAGGAAGGCGAAGACAACCCAGAACAACACGGCGCCCAGCGCGGGACCGAACACTGTCGCCGCCCCACCGAGAAGCAGGATCGTCCAGAGGAAGAACGTCAGAGACGTCGAGTAGCTTCCGGGAATCACCGCAGAGGGCAACACGAACACGACGCCACCGAGAGCGCCGATGACGCCACCGACCACGAGCGCCTGCATCTTGTAGGCGAAGACGTTCTTGCCGAGCGAGCGCACAGCATCTTCATCTTCGCGAATGCCTTTGAGGACACGCCCCCAGGGGCTTCGCATCAGCGCCCAAACGAGCAGCACAGACAGCGCGAGCACGGCCACGCCGAACAGGCGCATCCACAACTCATTTGCGTTGTACGTCCACGGGCCAAAGCCGTAGGTGCCAGGGGGAATCGGGTTGGCGTCGCGGAATCCCTGGTGATAGCCAGAAAGTCCACCCGCTGAGTTTGTCCACTCACGGAACAGTTCCGTCAGGAACAACAGGCGTACCACCTCGGCCGTCGCGATCGTCGCGATGGCGAGGTAGTCAGCGCGCAGGCGCAGCGTCGGAATGCCGAGCAGCAGCGCGAAGAGCGCGCCCCCGAGGACGCCGACGAACACGCCGCCCCACCAGGGGAGCCCGAAGCTGAGGATCGCTATGGCGTAGCCATAACCGCCCACAGCCATGAACGCCGCCATGCCGAAGTTGAGGAGTCCTGCGTAGCCGAAGTGCACAGCCAAACCGGTGGCTGCCAGTGCGTATGCAATGGTCGTCGTGCTGAACAGGTAAGTGGCGGTGTTGCCGAAAATATTGCCGAAATCCATGCGTCAGCCCAACCTTTCCTTGCGCCCCAGTAGGCCTTGCGGCCTGACGAGAAGGATCACAATCAATGCGACAAGAGCTGTGGCGTACTTCAGGTCTGACGGCACGCCCAGAAGCGTTGACACTTCAACGGCCAGACCGACGATGATCGAGCCGATCAGGGCACCGAACGCCGAGCCGAGACCGCCGAGCGTGATCGCGCAGAAGATCAGCAGCAGCATCTGCATGCCCATGTCCCACTTCACGCCGGGACGGAAATACGCCCACAGCACGCCCGATATCGCGGCGAGCATTCCGGAGATGATCCAGACGAAGCGCACGACCTTGTCGACGTCGATGCCGGAGGCCGCGGCCAACTGCGGATTGTCGGAGATGGCCCTGGTCGCCTTGCCCAGGCGGGTGCGGGTGAGGAAGTACGCGACCGCGAGGATCACGATGATGCTGATCCCCATGCCGATCAGGTCGATGTACGACAGCGAGATCGGACCGAACTTCAGCGGTGCGGGGCTCGCCCCCGGCAACTGGTGGGTCTTGCCGCCGATGAGGAACTGCTGAAAATAGCGCAGCGCGAGCGAAAGCCCGATGCTGACGATCATCAACTGTACGATGCCCAGGCCGCGCCTTCGCAGCGGCCGCCAGATACCGGCATCCATCGCCAAGCCGAGTAGGCCACCACTGAGTACTGCGGCGATGATCCCGAGCCACAGCGGCAGCTGCCAGAACGTGGTGCACATCAGCGCGATGACCGCGCCCCAGGTGACCATCTCACCGTGGGCGAAGTTTGACAGGCGCGTCGTGCCATAGATGAGCGCGGCGCCCATCGAGGCGAGTCCGAGCAGTAAACCGAAGTTCAAACCGCCGACCATGCGCGAGAGTAACTGATCGATGAACGAGGTGGTCTCGCGTACGCCTTCACCGAGGAAAAGGTTGACGATCTTCGTGCCGGTGAGGCCGAACTCCACCTTTTGAGAGGCAGAGTCACCTTCGACGATGACGCCCTCGGGGAGCGAGCTTTCGTCGACGGTCAGAGTGTAGGCCTCTTTCTCTGGAACGTAGAGGCGCCATTTGCCCTCAGCATCCGTCTCGGTCTTGGCGTCAAAGCCGTTGCCAGAGACCTCGACGGTGACGTCGGAGACAGGTTCATCATCGAACGTGATGAGGCCGGCGAAATAGAAATCGGTGACTTCCTGCCCATCATCCGTCTCATCTGCGAGAGCGGATGCTGAGGGCGGGAACATCAAAACGGACAAAGCTATCAGCACGCCAAGGACCGCGACCAGCCATGGTCTGACGCGCCGGGCAGCTGTAAACGTGGATCCCACGCAACCTCCACTGTGAGTGCTCGCCTCGGCTTCGGGTTGGCCGGGGCTGGAATTGAGCGTAGTAGGCACGCTGGCGATTCCATAGCAAAATGGCCGATTGGTGACAGAGGTGTAACTTACTCGGGAATGTTCTTCAGCCTGCGGCGTTTAGAATCAGTACCGACGTCACAATAGTTTTCACGCGCGCAGGAGGCTTATCCATGGAACAGCACGATCCCTTCGGTTTCGTCGGACTCACCTACGACGATGTGCTGCTCCTGCCGGGGCATACCGATGTGATTCCGAGTGATGCCGATACGTCCTCGCGCATCACGCGTCGGATCTCAGTTGCCACTCCGTTGCTTTCTAGTGCCATGGACACTGTCACGGAGAGTCGCATGGCCATCGCCATGGCTCGCGAGGGCGGCATTGGTGTTCTGCATCGCAACCTCTCTATCGCTGATCAGGCGGCGCACGTTGACCGCGTCAAGCGCAGTGAATCCGGCATGATTACCGACCCCATCACGACGACTCCTGAGGCCACAGTCGAAGAGGTCGACGAGATGTGTGCGCGTTACCGCATCTCAGGCCTGCCTGTGGTTGACCCCGAGGGGCACCTGGTCGGAATCATCACCAACCGCGATATGCGGTTTGTTTCGGGCTTTGAGCGTCAGACGACCCTCGTCAAGGACGTCATGACCTCTGAGAACCTCGTGACCGCGCCGGTGGGTGTTGCCGCAGGCACTGTTATCGCGCTGTTCGCGAAACACCGCGTCGAGAAGCTGCCACTCATCGATGACGACGGCAAGCTTGCTGGCCTCATCACCATCAAGGACTTTGACAAGAGCGAGAAGTACCCGCTGGCGACCAAGGACGACCAGGGTCGTCTGCGCGTCGGCGCCGCGATCGGCTTCTTTGGCGACGCGTGGGCGCGTGCCGAGGCGCTGCGCGACGCGGGTGTCGACCTGCTCGTCGTAGACACCGCCAACGGCCAGTCCCAGGGCGTCATTGATCTTGTGAAGCGCATCAAGGAAGACGCGTCGTTCGCGCACATCGACATCATCGGCGGCAACATCGCAACCCGCGAGGGCGCTCAGGCCCTTATCGACGCGGGTGTGGATGCTGTCAAGGTAGGTGTGGGCCCCGGATCCATCTGCACCACCCGCGTCGTTGCTGGCGTCGGTGTGCCGCAGGTGACGGCTGTCTACGAAGCATCCCTCGCCGCTCGCCCCGCGGGCATACCGGTGATCGCTGACGGCGGCCTGCAGTACTCGGGCGACATTGCCAAGGCACTTGTCGCCGGTGCTGATGCCGTCATGCTTGGCTCGCTCCTTGCGGGAACGGACGAGTCTCCCGGCGAGATCGTCTTCCAATCCGGTAAGCAGTTCAAGCAGTACCGTGGCATGGGTTCGCTCGGTGCGATGCAGACTCGTGGCAAGCAGACTTCTTACTCGAAGGACCGCTATTTCCAGGCGGATGTCCCGAGCGACGACAAGCTCATTCCCGAGGGCATCGAAGGTCAGGTTCCCTACCGTGGCCCGGTGTCAGCGGTTGCGTACCAGCTCATTGGCGGTCTGCGCCAGTCGATGTTCTACGTCGGCGCTCGCACGATCGAAGAGCTGAAGACGCGTGGCAAGTTCGTGCGCATCACCTCGGCGGGGCTCAAAGAGTCGCACCCGCACGACGTGCAGATCGTGGTTGAGGCCCCCAACTACAAGAAGTAGGGGTCGCGGCTGCGCTGCTTCGCCCCCGCTCCATTTCCTCCCCGTGGTGTCGTCGGCCTTTCCGTGGTGTCGTTCAGTGGTGTCGTCGACCTTCTGTTTCCTTCGCCGAACCCTCGTCGTGTCGTTGACCCCACTGTTTCCTTCGCTGACCCCCCGTCGTGTCGTCGACCCCACTGTTTCCTTCGCTGACCCCCCCCGTCGTGTCGTTGACCCCACTGTTTCCTTCGCTGACCCCCCGTCGTGTCGTCGACCCCCCGTTCTGCAGACGCGTGTAAACGGGTGTGTCGACGGTGAGACGGGGGGTCAGCGACGAGTGCTCGGCGACGGAGAAGCGCGCCGCTCGCGCCGCGGATGCGCTCGGCTCCGGATCACTTGTTCTCCCGCTCAGGTAATGTAAAGTACTCGTTGTACTTTACTTATCTGAGGAGGAGTCATGACCCGCATCGCCTTCATCGTCGGTAGCACCCGCACCCATCGCGCGGGCAAGTCGGTTGCCGATTGGGCTCTGGAGACCGCCCGAAGAGTCGGACCCGCAGATGTGGAGTACGAGATGCTCGACGTGGCCGCATTCGACCTTCCGGTGCTCGACGAGCCGGCTCCGGCTCTCGCCGGAGTCGTTGAGCATGAGCACACCCGTCGGTGGGCGCGGGCCGTCGATGCTTTCGACGGTTATGTGTTCGTCACTGCGGAATACAATCACGGCGTGCCCGGAGCGTTGAAGAACGCGATCGACTATCTGTTCTACGAGTGGAACAACAAAGCGGTCGGATTCGTCAGCTACGGAGTCAACGGCGGTGTGCGCGCAGTCGAGCATCTGCGTCAGATCTCCGGCGAGATCAAGCTCGCTGACGTCCGCACTCAAGTGATCCTCAACCTGTACACAGATTTCGATTATTCCGGCATGGATCTGGATGATCCCACTACCGTGGGCGATTTCACACCTGCCGAGCGCCATGTCGGCGATCTCGTCGAGCTGCTGAGCGAGGTCGCCGCGTGGAGCCGCGCGATGTCGCCGTTGCGCGCCCAGCTGGTCAGCTCCTGACTGCGGCTGTGAGAACTGTCAGCCATGTTCGACACGCCCTCTGAGCGCCAGGCCCGCGACAACTCCGACGACCAGCCGCCGATTCCATCGTCGGAGAACCGCGCTTCGTGGCGCATGTGGACCGGACTGGCTGCGATGGCGCTGGCGTTGTTCATGATGTCCACGGATCTCACCGTGCTGTTCATCGCTCAACCCGCCATCGCTGCGGACCTGCACCCCAGCGCCGTGCAGGCGTTGTGGATCGTCCACGTCGGAGAGTTCCTCGCCGCAAGTCTGGTCATCACGTTAGGGCGGCTGGGAGATCTTGTGGGCCGCAAGAGGCTGTTGCTCCTCGGTATCGTCGGCTACAGCATCGCCTCGCTGGCTGCCGCGTTCGCCCCGACGCCGGAGGTGCTCATCGCGGCCCGCAGCATGCTGGGGATCTCGATGGCAACCGTGACACCTTCAGCCATGGCGCTGTTGCGCACGATGTTCCCGCAAGCTCGGCAGTTCTCGACAGCATTCGCGTTGCTCATGATGTCGCTCTCCATCGGTGCCGCGCTTGGCCCGCCCATGGGCGGGTTCCTCATCGAGCACTTCTGGTGGGGAGCGGTGTTCCTCGTCAATGTCCCGGTCGCTGTGGTCTTCCTGGTGGTGGGAGCCTGGGTGCTGCCGGAGTCTCGCGATCCTGTCCCCGCCCGCCTGGATCCGGCGAGCGTGGTCCTGTCCGTCATTGCAGTCCTCGCCGTGGTCTACGGGCTGCAACAGTCTGCCGACGGCGGCATCGCTTTCCACCATGTCCTCGCCGTCGGGATCGGAGTTCTCAGCGGCTGGCTCTTCATCCGACGGCAGGCGCGGCTGTCTCAACCGCTTCTCGATCTGGAACTGTTCGCGCCCCGTGAGGTGCGCGTGATCCTGACAGCGCTGATACTCGTCGCCCTGGCATTCGTCGGCCCTGATCTTCTGATCGGCCCGTACCTTCAGATCGGCCTCGGACTCAGCGCATTCCAGGCCGGACTTATTTTGTCCATTCCCGCCGTGCTGCTGATTCCGGCGACGCTGGCTGCGCCGAGAACAGGTCGTCGGCTGGGCACCGCTCGCGGAGCCGCTGTCTCGCTGATGACTGCCGTTCTCGGCTTCGGCATGGCAGCGCTGGCTCTGGTTGGCGGCAACGGTCCGGCAACTCTGGTGCTCTTCACGATCGGTCTGTCGCTGACGGCCGCGCTCGGCACCGCGCTCACGCTGTTGAGCGAGGAGCTCATCGGCGGGGNNGGCTCCGCTCCAGCGCACGGGAAGCATGACCGCCCTTCAAGATCTCAGCAGCGGGCTCGGTGCAGCCTCAAGTATCGCCGTCCTCGGGACTGTGGGGGCGATCACCTACCGCGGCACCGTCGTCGTGCCTGACAGCCTCACTTCCGGCGAGGCTGTCGCGGCCGGCGACAGCCCAGGCGCTGCCCTCGACATTGCCAGGGGCCTCGATGCGGCGGTGCAGGCCGAATTCCTCAGGCATATCGGTGAAGCGATGAGTCGCGGCCTTCTGCTCGCACTCATCATTACGGCAACGATGACGGTCGGCACCGTCGTCCTCGTCCTGCGCGGAATGCGCAAAGGTGGGGGAGACGCTCCCACCTCGACCGAGCTCTCGATGTAGCCTGGGGCCGCATGGACGCATTGAAGCTCGAGGCCTTCCTCTTGGTCGCTGAGGAGGAATCCTTCAGTGCCGCCGCAGACAGAGCCAGAACAGCACAGTCGACGATCAGCTCGCGCGTCAAAGAGCTCGAGAGCGCACTCGGCCAGCCGCTGTTCGTGCGCAGCAGCCGTCAGGTGCGACTCTCACCAGCGGGCGAGGCCGCGGTGCCTGCCGCGCGGAGGGCACTGGCGGCACTCGACACGGTTCGACAGGTCGTCGACGAAGTCGCGGGAGTGCGCCGCGGGCGAGTGCGTCTCGGCGTCGTCACCGGTGCTGAGGCGCCAGAGCTGGGTCGTGTACTGGCGGACTTCTCCGCCGAGTACCCCGGGATCGAGCTCATCATCGTCTCCGGGTCAGGCGCAGATCTCGAAGAGGCGGTGGGGGACGGTTCTTTGGACATTGCCCTCGTCGTGCGATCGAGTGCCACCGCCCTGATGTGGGAAGGACTCTTGCACGATTCGCTCTCGGCAATCAGCAGCTCTGCAGAATCAGAGACGGCGGCCTCCGGCCCGATATCGATCAGCGTCCTCGAGCGCGAGCGCCTCATCGTGCTTGATGCCGGTGCAGGCGCACGCGGTGCGTTGGAGGCAGCGGCGCGGCGCGCCGGCATCCGTCTGAGTATTGCGGCGCAGGTCTCGACACCCGGTATGGCTGAGGAGCTGCATCAGCGTGGCATGGGGATGCTCATCGTCCCGGAGAGTCTGTCTTCAGGTCGTGGTGCGCGGATCGTCGATTTGGATCACGCCGAGCTGGCTGTCGATGTCGGTCTGGTCGCCCATCCCGGCGTGCGCTCACCGGCGGTGGAGCTCCTGCTGGCCCGGCTCATCAGCGACTTCACGCTGTTCCCAACCGACTCCTGATGCGTGCCGCCGGAGTACGTGCCCAGACGCTGGCGGTGGGGACTGCAGCGATGGAGGACAACGGCTTCGCGAGCATTCTCCACAGCGGAACGGGCAGCCGGGCTCGTCGGAGCACGGATTGGTCCCAGTCGACGCCGTCGCACATCCAAGCCGCGAAACGGATCGCCTCGCGCGCAGTGTATCCCGCGGCCCAGGCCCTGGTCTCGAAGTCTTTCCACTCCTGATGGCTGAGCGTCTTGGTAACGATGTCCATGCCCTCGGTCTCCTCGTGCGTCAGGTGCTCAAGCAACGGTCCTTCCAGCTCATTCAACGCCTCGAGGACATCGTGCGGGCCCGCGCGCCCGGCGACGAGAGCCCGAGCTGATGCCTCGAGCTGCAGGAGTGGTTCGTCAATCGCATCGTGCTCCTGCTCCATCGCGTCGAGAATCTCGCGTGTCTCGGGTGCCCGGCTGAGAAGCAACGGCCACAGATAGTGGTCTTCGCCTTCATGGTGTCGTCGCAGCTCGGCCATGTCCCACAGAAGGAGGCGTCCGAGGCGCTGCGCGCGTCGCGATGACAACCAATGCGGATGCTCGAGAAGGTATCGTGCGCGTTCCAGATCCCGCCGCAGCGCGGCGTGGAACAGCGTCATTGTCAGCGTGTCGGCTGGTCTGGCCGCGTCGGGGGTGCGCCTGAGCGACATCTCAGTCATAGTTCTTCCGCTCCGGCCTCGGAGAGCCACGGTAGAGCGCGGACTGCAGTCCGTTTGACGATTCTCATGCCCCTCCTTGCGATGGGTGTTTTACCCAGCTTGAGGATCGGTCATCGATCTGTCCAACCGTTGATAGCGATGTCAGCTATCGAGTATCCCGATAGATCTTTCCCTGGCGTCGTCGCCGGTGGGGAACCTCAGCCGCGACCGTAGCCACGCAGAAAGGCACCTACCCCGGCGGTTATCCACTCGTCCGTCTGCGACTCATCGGTGGCTCCGGACATTGGGCCGGGATTCGCGGCCGCGATGAGCTGGACGAAATGCACAGCTGCGTGCTGCACATCGCGAAAGTGAAGCACTCCGCTTCGGCCCCACTCGGCGAATCTCTCAGCGAGCGCACGGCGCACACGCAGTGGACCCGCATCGCGCCACACGGAGACGATCTCTGACGGAATGTGCTCGGCTTCGGCGTTGAGCTGCCGCACGAGCGCGAGGTGATTGCGTGCGTCTGGATGTGGTTGAAGCCAAGCACGTGCGAATGCCGTGAGTTCAGCTTCAGGGCTCGAGCCGTGCCCCAGATGCTCGTTGATGAGCGTGATCTCCATCGCGGCCACTTTCTCCGCGCTGTCGGCGATGACGGTGCGGAACAGGTCTGCCTTGTCCGTGAAGTGGTTGTAGATCGTGCGGGTGGATACGCCGGCGGCACGAGCGAGCGAATCGATACTGGCGTGCGAATATCCGTCCTTTGCGAATATCCTCACTGCGCCGTCGAGGATCGCTGTCCGCTTCGCCGCGCGGCCTCCACGGGGCCGTTCGTCAGCCGCGGTGCCCGGTTCGAGCTCAGAATCGTTCATCAGGAACCCCTCCGACGTTCTCAATTACAATCCTCATTGTAATTGAGAAGGTCGAAGCCACCTGCTCACGGTGATTCGAGCTCGTCGATCAGCGTGCTCTCGCCCATTTCCGTGCGGATCCGTTGTCCCAGGCGTCTCGCAGATTCCCGATAGGCCGGATCCTTGAGCACCGTGCTCACTGCTTCAGCGATGATTCGGGGACGGGCGTTCTTCGAGATTCTCACTCCGGCGCCTCGTGCTTCGATCCGCACGGCATTGTCTGGCTGGTCTCTGCCATGGGGCATGATCACCAGTGGCAGCCATGCCACCAGCCCTTTCATGACAGTGCCGTGACCGCCATGCGTGATGACGAGGTCGGCGTGCTCCATGACAGGGCGATGAGATGCGGATCGCAGCACGCGCACAGATTCGTTCGCCTGCAGTCGACCTGGGTCGAGGCCGGGGCCCGTTGTGACGAGGCCACGCTTCCGATGAGACTGTGTGACGGTCGCAATCCCATGCCCATCGGCGGAATGCCACGCACCGGCAGCGGGTAGTTGTTGGGCATGAGCACGTCGAATGGGATGCCTTCGGCCTCGGCGGCCGCCATCGCGCCGAATGCGACGAAGTATTGCCGCCGAAGTCGGTCTGTGACCGCGGATGACGAGCGAGGTGCGACCGAGCGCACACCGCGGTTACGGTCGCGTCATGACACTGATTCAGGACCAGAAAACAGCCATCGCCGACGTCACCGCAGCCGAGCGAGCACAGCGACTCACCGATGCAGGCGCGGCATGGAGCGAGCGCATCGCGCGCGATGAATCTACTGCCGCTCTCACGTACAAAGTCACCGGACGCGGCGTCGGCTCGGTGGCCACTGAGATTCAGTCCGGAAAACACCGCTTCTTGGTGGACGAGCCCGCGGCGCTCGCCGGCGATGACGCAGCGGCAAGTCCTGTCGAGTATGCACTCGGCGCGCTGATCTCGTGTCAGGTCGTCGTCTTCCGCCTCTACGCCCAGGGCCTCGGGCTCACAATCGACGAGATCGAGATCACTGCCGAGGGCGACCTCGATGTTCGCAAGCTCTTCGGGATCGACGAGTCAGGCCGTGCAGGTTTCCAGGACGTGCGCGTGAAAGTCGACATCACAGGCCCCAACACGCCCGAAGAATACGAGAACCTCCGCCAGGTCGTCGATGCACACTGCCCAGTGCTCGACGTGTTCTCCAATCCGGTGCCGACATCGGGCGCGCTGGTCTGAGGCCACTGTGACCCACAGCATCCGACTGACCCGACGTGAGCGGGCGCCCTCGAAGTCGTTCAGTCACCGCCGATAGGTTTGCGCTGTCGTAATTCGCTCCCGCGGCCGAAGTTTCAGCCACACGAGCGAGAAACAGCAGCGCGGCCGAAGTTTCAGCCACGCGAGCCACAAACAGCCACGCGAGCCAGAAACAGCCACGCGAGCCACAAACAGCAGCGCGAACGGGGAAACAACCTCGATCTCGAATCGGCTGAGGCGCTGGAGGACGCGTTATCCGGATTCGAAGGCACCGTGCTTGCGGTGACCCATGACCGTTGGTTCGCCCGCTCCTTTGACCGGTTCCTTATCTTCGGCTCCAACGGCGAGGTCTATGAGTCGGATGTTCCGGTGTGGGACGAGCGCCGGGTCACCCGTGCACGCTGAGGCTCGGCACCGACACGAGGCGGGTAGGCTGGAGGGGTGAGCATGGACATCGAGATCGGCCGAGGAAAGCGCGCGCGTCGCGCGTATACGTTCGACGACATTGCGGTGGTGCCGTCTCGGCGCACCCGCAACCCAGAGGACGTTTCTACGGCCTGGGTGATCGATGCTTTCCAATTTGATACCCCGATCATCGGTGCTCCGATGGACTCCGTGGTGAGCCCCCACACCGCGATCATGCTCGGCAAGCTCGGTGGCCTGGGCGTCCTCGATCTTGAGGGCCTGTGGACGCGCTACGAGAACCCAGAGCCGCTTCTCGCCGAGATCGCTTCTCTGCCTGCCGCCAAAGCGACAGAGCGGATGCAGCAGCTTTACTCCGAACCGATCAAGCCCGAGCTCATCAAATCGCGCCTCGCCGAGATCCGTGAAGCAGGCGTTACGGTCGCAGGCTCGCTCACGCCACAGCGCACTCAGGAACTGTACGAAACGGTTGTCGCCGCAGGCGTTGATTTGTTCGTCATCCGTGGGACGACGGTTTCCGCAGAGCACGTGTCCAGCGCCATCGAGCCGTTGAACCTTAAGAAGTTCATCTATGACCTCGATGTTCCTGTCATCGTCGGCGGCGCCGCCACATACACTGCAGCCCTGCACCTCATGCGCACGGGCGCCGCTGGCGTGCTTGTCGGATTCGGTGGGGGTGCCGCATCCACGACCCGCGCTACGCTGGGCATCCACGCGCCGATGGCCACCGCGGTTTCTGATGTCGCCGCCGCCCGCCGCGACTACCTCGACGAGTCTGGCGGCCGCTACGTGCACGTCATCGCCGATGGTGGCGTGGGTACGTCCGGCGATATCGTCAAGGCTCTCGCCATGGGGGCGGATGCTGTCATGCTCGGTGTTGCGCTAGCTCGCGCGACGGATGCTCCCGGCCAGGGATTCCACTGGGGACCAGAGGCGCACCACCCGCAGCTTCCGCGCGGCCGTCGCGTCGAGACGCCGGGCATCGTGACGCTCGAGGAGATCCTCTACGGTCCCGCACCCGTTGCGGACGGTACCGCGAACCTCATCGGGGCGCTTCGCAAGTCGATGGCGACGACTGGATACTCCGATCTCAAGGAGTTCCAGCGCGTCGAGGTCGTGCTTGCCCCGTACCCGCGCGTCTGACGGGCACACACTACATCGTGACGACACCGCAAGAATTCCCGCCGACCCTTCGTGAGGTCATGCTGCGTGGACGCTGGATCGGCGTGCTTGTCGCATGCCTCGTCGTCGCCGGAGTTTTTGCTTTTCTCGGCCAGTGGCAGCTGGAGCGCGCTATCGACACCGAGCCGCCTCCTCCAGGAATGACCGAAGAGGTGCGGCCGCTCGCTGATGTTGTCGCCCCGGGAGAATACCTCCCCGAGCCCTACGTCGGACAGCGGGTTGAAACGAGTGGCACTTGGATGTCCGGAGACTTCCTCATCGTCTCGTCCCGTTTCAACGACGAGACAGAGGGCTACTGGGTCACCGGTCAACTCCGCGTCGACGAGAACGCGTCGATCGCCGTCGCGCTCGGCTGGGCTCCTGACCTCGTCGCCGCCGAGACTGCAGCATCCGCTCTCGAATCCGAAGCCGCGGGCACACCGGCAGAGGTCACCGGCCGCCTGATCTCCGATGAAGGCACCGCGCTGTCAAAATCGGACAACCCCTACGCGATGCCCCGCATGTCGCCGGCGATGCTTCTCAGCCAATGGAACGACATCGAAGAGCTGTCGGTCTACCGCCCCTATCTCGCCTCGGTGGAGGCGCCCGAGGGGCTTGTCGACATCAACTCTCCTGCGCCGGATGAGCTCTCGGCGGTCAACTGGCTGAACGTCTTCTACGCCATCGAATGGGCGGTGTTTGCGGGCTTCGCGTTCTACATTTGGTATCGCCTCGCGAAAGACCGCTGGGAAGTTGAAGTCGAAGAGTTCGAAGAGCGCGCTGGCACAGCCTCTTGAACGAACTTTGCATTGCCCTCTGGTAACCGATCGACGAACACCATTGAGGATGTCGGCGGCACGACTTATGCTCACAGGCATGCCCACTGACACCCAGTGATGTGTGAGCGGTGACGCGCAACCCGTGTGCCCCAACAGGGTGCGTCGGGTCTTATCCATCGACGTCGAGGAGAACCACCGAATGATGTCCGCCCCTGACGGTGTAGCGCTGAGCGCTGAATCGTCCATTTTCCGCAGACGGGGGCGCATCGGCGCTCTCGCGCTGACCACCGCGTGTGCGATGAGCTTTGGTGCTCTTGCTGCCGTTCCGGCCTTTGCCAATACGGCAGGCACAGGAGTGGTGATCAACGAGGCCTACCTGTCTGGCGGCAGCACTGGCGCCGCATTTACGCACAAGTTCGTCGAGCTGTACAACCCCACGGACGCTCCGATCACCGTTGACGGCATGTCGCTGCAGTATCGATCGGCGACTGGAACCGCGGCGTTCAACGGTGTCACAACGCTTTCGGGGACGATCCCGGCGGGTGGATATTTCCTCGTCCAAGGGGGGACGAACAACGGCTCGTCAACAGCGGCAGAACTGCCGACGGCAGACGCCACAGGCTCGCTGAACCCGAGCGGAACAAAGGGCACGATTGCGCTGGTTGACGGTACCTCTGCGGTTACCCTCGACGCTGGTTCGATCGTTGACGCTGAGGGCGTCATCGACGTGCTCGGCTATGGATCCTCCAACACCTTCGAGGGCGCGGCCGCGGCTGCACCGAGCAGCAATACCGACGTGAAGTCGATGAGTCGCGCCGACGGTGCGGACACCGATGACAACGCGAGCGACTTCTCGCTCTCCGCGACAATCTCACCGACGAATGCCGCGGGCGAGACCAGCGGCGCTGACCCCGATCCTGATCCTGATCCTGATCCAGATCCAGATCCTGAACCCGGCACAGAGGCGACAATCGCCGAGGTGCAGGGCACGGGTGACGTCTCTCCGTTCGTCGACAAAACTGTCACGGTCGAGGGTGTTGTCACCGGCGATTACCGCGTCGGCGGATACCAGGGCATTGCCATTCAGACCGCGGGAAGCGGGGGAGAAACGGATGCTACGCCCGGGGCCTCTGACGGCATCTTCGTCTATCTGAAAGACCTCGCGCCGACCGTAGAAATCGGCGATCTGGTCTCAGTGACCGGCGTAGTGAGCGAGTACTTCGGCCAGACGCAGCTCGCACCAGCTTCGGTCGATGCGGTCACCGTCGTGACTGCAGGCGCGGGAACCCCGGCCCCCGCGCCGCTGCCAGAAACTGTCGTCGGCACGGACCGCGAGGCATATGAGAACATGCTCGTCGCGCCGGCAGGCACTTATCGCCTTGCGTCCAGCCACCAGCTCTACAACTTCGGAACGCTGTGGCTCAACCCCGGCGAGCTCAACATCAAGAGCACCGAGACCACGCGTCCCGGAGCGGATGCTGACGCCATCGCCGCGGCGAACCAGGCCGAGCGCATTCTGCTGGATGATGGCTGGAATGCCCAGGTCACCAGCGGCGCACACACCGGTGACCAGCCGTACTTCACGAAGGACGCAACGGTCCGAAACGGCGACGTTGTTGACTTCGCCGACACAGGTTACGTGCTGCAGTACGGCTTCGACGACTGGCGGCTACAGCCAGTCATCGCGATCGATGACGCCAGCGACGATGCCTACAAAGCGTCGTTCACGACAGAAAATCCGCGCCCTGAGACGGCCCCTGAGGTCGGTGGCGACGCGCAGATCGCGGCGTTCAACGTCTACAACTACTTCACGACGTTGCAGAGCGAGAATGACCAGGCGCGCGGGGCAAAGACTCCTGAGCTCTTCGAAATGCAGAAGTCGAAGATCGTCACCGCGATCAACGGCCTCGACGCCGAGGTGGTCGGCCTGATGGAGATCGAGAATTCGATCCACTTCGGCGACCCGGTCGACACGGCAGTTGCTGATCTCGTCGACGGTCTGAACGCGGATGCCGGCTCTGAAGTGTGGGCGTATGTTCCGACTCCGTCCGCGCTGCTCGATACCGACACTGACGTGATCACGAACGCGATCATCTACAAGAAGGATGCGGTCAACCCCGTCGGCGACAGCGCCACGGTGGTGGATGAGACGGTGTGGGGCAACGCCCGCGAGCCTATTGCGCAGACGTTCGACATCGATGGAAAGCTCGTGTCCGTCGTCGCCAACCACTTCAAGTCGAAGTCCGGAGACGGCGCCGAGCCAGCGGACGGACAGGGCCACTTCAACGCCGACCGTGTCGCACAGGCGCGGTCACTGCTGGGCTTCACCGAAACGCTGGCTGACACCAGCGGTAGCGAAGATATCCTCCTGCTCGGCGACTTCAATGCCTACGGCAAGGAAGATCCGATCGACGTCTTTACCCAGGCCGGCTGGACCGATCTCGTGCCGACGCAAGACGCGGGTGAATTTACCTACACTTTCGATGGCGAGCTCGGCTCGCTCGATCACGCGATCGCCTCTCCGTCACTGACGGCCTCTGTCACCGGCACGGGCGTCTGGGGTATCAACTCTCCAGAGTGGAGTGACCGCGGCTACTCGTTCGGCGCGGCCGAAGCGGGCACGCCGTTCCGCTCTAGCGACCACGACCCGGTGATCGTCGGCGTCTCCAGCGAGATTCCGCCGGTAGACATCGACATCGTGACGATCAACGACTTCCATGGTCGTATCGAAGCGGATGGTGCCGCAGCCGGTGCTGCCGTGCTCGCAGGCGCGGTGAAGTCCGTGCGCGAGGCGAACGCGAACACCGTGTTCGCCGCAGCCGGTGACCTCATCGGAGCGTCGACGTTCACCTCGTTCATCAACGATGACAACCCGACCATTGACGCGCTGAACGCCGCCGGACTCGATGTGAGTGCGGCCGGAAACCACGAGTTCGACCAGGGCTGGGAAGATCTTCGTGACCGCGTGCAAGATCGCGCGGACTGGGAGTACATCTCCTCGAACGTGTTCCTCACTGAGACGGGTGACACCGCTCTGGCTCCCGCCTGGGTAAACGAGATGGACGGCGTCCGCGTCGGCTTTATCGGCGCTGTGACCGAAGAGCTCGACTCGCTGGTTTCGCCGGAGGGCATCGCCGACCTTGAGGTGCGGAGCATCACCGATTCGGTGAACGCCGTTGCCGATGACCTCACCGATGGTGACGACAGCAACGGTGAGGCTGACGTGCTGATCCTGCTCGTGCACGAGGGCGCTACCTCGACCGACGTCGCCACCATCACGCCTGAATCGGCTCTCGGCAAGATTGTCGAAGGAGTCGACGACAGCGTCAGCGCCATCGTCTCGGCACACACGCACCTCGCTTACAACCACGTCATCGACGGCCGCCCGGTCGTCTCAGCGGGGCAGTACGGCGAGAACTTCGGCCTGATGAATCTGCAGGTCGACCCAGAGTCGAAGGAGCTGCTCTCGATCACCAACGAGATCAAGCCGCTGACGAAGGAAGTCAAGGATCCGGTGACGGGTAAGACCAGCTACGTTCCGCTGTACGACGCTGATGGTGACGTGCAGGCCATTGTGGACGAGGCCAAGAAACAGGCCGACATCCTCGGTGCCGAGCCGGTCGGATCTATTACTGCCGACTTCAACCGCGCGCGTCAGAGCGACGGATCGGAGAACCGCGGTGGCGAGTCAACGATCGGAAACTTTGTCGCCGACGTGCACCAGTGGGCAACCGGGGCTGACATCGCCTTGATGAACCCTGGCGGCATTCGTGAAGACCTCACCTTTGCCAGCACCGGTGAGAATGACCCCGACGGCAATGTGACGTTCCGCGAGGCGGCGACCGTGCAGCCGTTCGCCAACACGTTGGTCACACTCGACCTCACGGGCGCCCAAGTGAAGGGCGTGCTCGAGGAGCAGTGGCAGCCAGAGGCGGCAAGTCGTCCGTTCCTGAAGCTCGGTGTCTCGGAGGGGCTGCAGTACACCTACGACCCCGCCGCGGCGGCGGGGGAGCGAATCACTGCGATCACACTGAATGGTGAGCCGATCGATCCAGAGGCGACGTACGTTGTCGCGGCGAACTCGTTCCTCGCGGCCGGTGGAGACAACTTCTTCACCTTCGCCGAGGGAACGAACAAGGCTGATACCGGAAAGATCGACCTCGCGTCGACCGTTGACTGGTTCGAGGCCAACGGCACAGCTTCGCCCGATCTCGCACAGCGCGCGGTGGGTGTGACGCTGAGTGCTGCGGATGCTGATGGCTACAGTGCGGGCGACGAGGTCACGATCGACCTCTCGTCACTGGTGTTCAGCGCCGGCGAAGCTGCACCGGCGGAGGCGACGGTTTCGCTCGGCGACACCGTGCTGGCCACTGGCGCGGTGGACCCTGCGATCGTGGACACCACAGCCGAGGCAGGAAAAGCAAGCCTGACGTTCACCGTTCCTGAGGGCGTCGAAGGCGAGCAGGTACTCACTGTCACCGCCGGTGAGACGAGCGTGCAAGTACCGTTCACCATTGCCGGTGACGGCGCGGGCGGCGAGTTTGCTGGGACCATCGAGGTGGGATCGAAGACCATCAGCGTCGGCAAGAAACTCAGCATCACGGGTGCTGACTTCGAGGCCGGCGAGACTCTGACAGTCACGATCGAGTCGAAGAAGGGCAAGGTCGTCGAACTGGGCACTGTCACAGTCGACGACGACGGCACGTTCGACACATCGCTGATGGTTCCTAAGAACACGCATCCTGGACCGTACACAGTCATCGTCGCGCAGGCGGATGGAGACCAGGCAACAGGCGAGGTCAAGGTCAACCGCGGTGGCGGCGTGATCCACGACATCATCGACTGGATCTGGGATCTCATCAGCGGCTGGTTCTGATCCGTTGACGCATGAAGAGGCCGTCGGGAGTGATCCCGGCGGCCTCGCGGCGATCGAAGGTCTCGCAACCCCGGGTAGACTGGTCTTCATGCCTGAACCGAAAGCTGCCTCATTTCCGAAGATTCGCGGGGCGCTGAAGTTCTACCAAATCGCCTCGATTATCACCGGTGTCATGCTGCTTCTGCTGCTGGCCGAGATGATTCTGAAGTACACGCCCATCCACCTCGAGCTCTTTGCGGGCGGCGATCGCGGATTCCTGTGGTTCGCTCCGGTGATCATGCAGGACGGATGCCAGTGGTATTCGTTCTTCGTCCCGGGCGGAACGGGCTGCGAAGACATCTCGACGGGTGAGACCGCGGGTGGTCTCAACCTCTCGCTGCTCATCCTCGTCGCGCATGGCTGGTTCTACGTCGTCTACCTCTTCGCCTGCTTCCGCGTGTGGAGCCTGATGCGGTGGCCGCTTCAACGTTTCATCCTGCTCGCCCTCGGCGGTGTCATCCCCGCTCTCTCGTTCATCATGGAGTTCAAGGTCTCCCGTGAGGTCAAGACCTACCTCGTATCCCGTGAGGCAGCGATCGCTGCTGAATCTCAGACCCAGGAGGCCGCGCGATGAGCGCAGACACCGCCCAGCGCCCCGTACTCGTCGTCGACTTTGGCGCTCAGTACGCACAGCTCATCGCACGCCGGGTGCGCGAAGCTGGCGTCTACAGCGAAATTGTTCCGCACACCGTGAGCGCCGCCGAGATCAGCGAGAAGAATCCTGTCGCGCTCATCCTCTCGGGCGGTCCTTCCTCGGTGTACGAAGACGGCGCTCCGTCACTCGACAGCGCGATCTTCGACCTTGGTGTTCCTACGCTCGGTATTTGCTATGGCTTCCAGGTGATGGCGCGCGCCCTGGGCGGAGAGGTCGCAAACACGGGCCTTCGCGAGTATGGCGCGACGGATGCTGCGCTCACCGGCGACGGCGGCGTACTGCTCGGCGGGCAGCCGAACACCCAGAATGTCTGGATGAGTCACGGTGATCAGGTCGCTAAGGCTCCCGAGGGCTTCGACGTGTTGGCATCCACTGCTGACACCCCCGTCGCCGCATTCGGCAGCGACGAGAAGTGCTTCTACGGTGTGCAGTGGCACCCCGAGGTCAAGCATTCCGACCACGGCCAGCAGGTCATTGAAAACTTCCTGCACAAGGCCGTAGGTCTTGCCGCCGATTGGAACAGTGGCAACGTCATTGACGAGCAGGTCGCGCGTATCCGGGAACAGGTCGGCTCGGCCCGTGTGATCTCCGCCCTCTCTGGCGGCGTGGACTCAGCAGTGTCCACCGCGCTCGTGCACAAGGCGATCGGTGACCAGCTCACCGCCGTGTTCGTCGACCACGGACTCCTCCGCAAGGGCGAGCGCGAGCAGGTGGAGAACGACTACGTTGCCTCCACCGGCGTGCGATTGATCACGGTCGACGCAGCAGACACGTTCCTCGGACATCTTGAGGGCGTCAGCGACCCCGAGCAGAAGCGCAAGATCATCGGCCGCGAGTTCATCCGCGCGTTCGAGAAGGTGCAGCTCGACCTCGTCGCTGAGGCTAAGGCCGAGGGCGAGCCGATCAAATTCCTCGTGCAGGGCACGCTCTACCCTGACGTCGTCGAGTCTGGTGGCGGCACGGGCACGGCAAACATCAAGTCGCACCATAACGTCGGCGGGCTCCCCGAAGACCTCGACTTCGAGCTCATCGAGCCGCTGCGCACCCTCTTCAAGGACGAGGTCCGCCAGATTGGCCGCGACCTTGGCCTTCCTGAGGCGATTGTCGGACGCCAGCCGTTCCCCGGCCCCGGCCTCGGTATCCGCATCGTGGGTGAAGTCACTGCTGACCGTCTCGAGATCCTGCGCGAGGCTGATGCCATCGCCCGCGAAGAGCTGACGGCAGCCGGCCTCGACAGCGAAATCTGGCAGTGCCCCGTTGTGCTGCTGGCCGACGTGCGCTCGGTGGGAGTGCAGGGCGATGGCCGCACTTACGGTCACCCGATCGTGTTGCGCCCCGTCTCCAGCGAGGACGCCATGACGGCCGACTGGACCCGCCTGCCCTACGACGTGCTGTCGAAGATCTCTAACCGCATCACCAACGGGGTGCGCGACGTCAACCGGGTGGTGCTCGATGTGACCTCGAAGCCCCCGGGGACGATCGAGTGGGAGTAGGAGTGAGCGGGGCCGGCGAGGGTTCTGTGTTGCCGGATGCGGAGTATCTCGTGCTCTCCAGCCGGCTGATTCCCGACCTTGATGGCGGGTACACGATTGCGACACTGTCGCGCGCCGCGCAGCTTGCTTCCGCCGGGGTCGCCGGTGGAGCGGGACCGCTTCTGCTGACCTTCGACCCGGGGACTGCCGCTGCTCACGCCG
>DQHP01000068.1 GCA_003524435.1 Microbacterium sp. | reverse complement strand
AGCGCCGCCAGCCTCACCACCGGCGAGCGTTCCAACCCGCAGCGCTTCAGCGGCGTATCCGTCAGCGAACCACCACACCGGGCGCTGACCATCAACAGACATCGAGGCCGGCGCCGTGGCGAATCCCTCGTTGTTGATGTCGGGGAGCCCCGCCGCGCGCGCGAAGTGCGCGATGCCAGGTGCGTCAGTACCGTTCAGCGTGATCTGCGCCGATTTGCCGCCGCAGCCGTCGTCGCACACCGCCCACAGCACGCCGAGGACAGCGTCGTAGTCCAGGGCCATGACGCCGGCGAGACCAGGATCGATTGTCGAGACGAGTTCAGCCGAGCCATCCGCAGAAAGCGCGAATGCATAGACTCCGCCACCGTCTTCCACAGCGACGAAGAACAGCCCGTCAGTCTTCTCGGCGTAAACGGAAGAGTCATAGGCCGCCTGGGCCTCGTCATCGAAGAGCTTGCCCGTGAGCGCAGCATCCGGAACCCATTCGACCGCCTCGATTCCGAGGTTCGCCCCGACCGCCGGAAGCAGGTTCGTGAGGTCCCACTCAGTCAGCGCGATCAAGTCAGATGCAGAAGAGTTCGGGTCGACCTGCAGAATCTTGTTCTGGTTGACGCCCTTCTCACTGTTGTCGCGCTCGGATGCCACGTAAACCATCCCTGCACCGTCAACAGTGATGCCCTCGGTGTCGGGGCCGGCCGCATCCGGGGTGTTCGCGTCTTTCTGGAAGCGCACGCGCTTACTCTCTGCCCAGCCGTCCGCCGGCGAGACCGCCCCGTCGGCCGAGGCGTCGAGCTTCCAGATCCGCCCCTCGCCGTTGTCAACTGCCCAGAGGAACGTGCCATCAGCAGTTTCCTGCACGTCAAGTCCTGAGCTGTCCTCCAAGAACATCGGCGCCTCGTCGAGCACGCGAACATCCGCAGAACCGGGCCAGGGTGCTCCCGCAACCTCGTCTTCGCAGCTGTTGGCTGCACCAGGCGTTGCCTCGGCTGTCGCAGCGAAAGAGCCAGTGATGTCGGGGCATCGACCCCAGGTCGCCGCTACGTGAGTGGTGCCCCACGATGTGGAATCGACAAGCTGGTCGCCGTCAAACAGACGAACAGTGTCGTCCTTGCCGATACCGAAGTCGAGGTCATCGATCACAAGGTAGCCGTGCGCGGGGATGCTCGTGCCGTCGGCAATGGCGTACTCGTGGGTGTCATCGTCATCCTTCACGACCATCCCCGAGACATCCAGAGCCTCCGTGGTCGGGTTGACCAGTTCGATCCAATCGGGATCGCCGTCGGATTCAACCTCATTGATGGCCACCATCGGCGGGACGCAGTTGTTCGCCGCTCCAGGAGTGGCGTACGCCAGGGCGAAGTCGCCGACGCCGTCAAGGCAGCGCGCGAGTGTCGCGGCAATCTCATCGCCGTTGATGTTCGCGTGACCTTCCCAGGCGCCGGTGCGATCGATCAGTTCACCGGCCGGGGTGAAGAGACGAATCTCATCGGCACTGCCGATACCGATCGGCGCGTCAAAGCGCGCAGGCGCCCCATCGACAACGCCAATCGAGTCAGCCTCCACAACGAGGAACTCGCCCGCCGCAATCGTCGTCCCGGCAGAGAACGCCCACCGGTGATCATCCGAATTGTCACGGATCTCGTAGCCCGAGATGTCGAAGGCTTCGGAGGTGGGGTTGTAGAACTCGACCCAGTCCGCGGGACCGGAGTCGACCTCGTTGATCACGATTGCGGGATCGGCGGCAAAAGCGGCGGTGGGTACGCTGAGCAGTCCCGCGGCGCCCAGGGCGCACGCAGCAGTGATGGCGAACCCGCGTTGCAAGCGGGACATATGACTCCAAGGTCAGGAAGAAACGGGATGCGTTCAGACCATCGAGTCGTGCTTAAGTTTTCCGGTCGAGAATATGGATGCCGCGTGAACGGTCGGTGTCCAGCTGTGTCGGGTTACTCCGTACTCACATTCAGGCAATACGCGTGCCCGGTGGCAACATCCGTGCCGGTGTCCGCGTACGCGCCCAGGCGCCTGCGAAAAGTCCGCCGGCAATGACGACCTGGATGCCGAGCCCGACGAACCAGCTGGGCACGGTGTTGTCAATGATGTCGCGCGCGTTATCCGTTTCGTCTGTCAACGGCGCGCACTCATCCCACCGTTGCTCCTGCGGCGGTAACTGCGTGCTGCGAAGAGCGAATTTGATCTGACCGAACAGGTCGACCGGCCAGCCCTGGGCGTCGAACACCGTGGGGGTTGCATCAGCGAGCACGACGAAGGGGTTGGGCGCCAGCATCCACCACACGCGATCAAATCTCGGCGTTTCGTACGTGTACTCTTCCCAGCGGTCACACTCTACTTCTCCGCTGCTGGCGTCGTATGGGCGGTTGTAGCCCGTCACGTCAGTGCGCAGCGCCGTGCCCCCGAGTCCGAACCCGATGAGGGTGCCAATCGTCAGTGCCGCGATAACGAGGTATGTCGCGGCCACCGAGAACAACGGGCGAGCAATGAGGCCGCTGAGTCCCACCCCAATGGCGGCGACCACGATGATCTCGGCGGCGAGAATGAGCAGCGACACCGCGAAGGTTGCGGGATGCACCCCACCTCCGATCAGCGAGATCGCCAGAAACGGCAGCGCGACAAGAAGGAAAGCTGCGCCGGTGGCAATCGCCGCGAGAAGCTTTCCGAGCATGATGTCGCCGGTCGAAACAGCGGTCACCTGGACGGCCGCAAGCGTCGCTGCCTCTCGGTCGCCGTTGATCGCGTTGCCGCTCAGCGTGGGCGAGACAAGCACCACAAGCAGCAGCACGACGTTGACGACGATCGAGTACACCCCCGCGCCCGCTGCCCCCGTGTACGAGTACACCGCGAAAGCGAGACCGGTGATGCCGAGCATGATGAGGGCGAAAATGCCCAACAGGATGTACCAGCCGACACTGCGCAGGCGTTGTGTGACTTCCAGCCGTGCGATTGTGCCAATATGCGCGATGCTCATGACCCCGCCTCCGTCCGTGGAAGGTTGAGGAATGTATGCTCCAACGCGCTCTGCGCGGGGGCGAACTCAGCGATGGCGAGCCCTGCACCAACGAGTGTCCGCAGCCCCTCGGCCGCCGCATGCTCTGACGCAAAGCCCACAATCACGCCACCGCGTTCTGTCGCGACCGAGCCCGCTTCTCTTGCCAGCGCGGCGGCGATCTGCTCGGCCTCATGAGAGAGGAGCCTCGTCTCGCTGCCAGCGAGGCGGATGCGCCACCCTCGCGCCGCATCTTGCGATGTGGGCGCATCGACGACAGATCCGGCAACGAGAAACACCGCGTCGTCGATGACCTCTTCGAGTTCGGAGAGGATATGGCTGGAGATCAGGATCGTGCGGCCCTCTGCTGCGAGTCGGCGCAGCAGCACGCGCAACTGTACGCGTGCGTCAGGGTCAAGGCCAGAGGCCGGCTCGTCAAGCAGTAAGACCTGCGGCTCGTGCACCAGAGCCCTCGCCAGACCGAGTTTCTGCTTCTGCCCGCGCGAGAGCACCTTCGCCGGAGCATCCGCAAGCTCTGTGAGCCCGACCAGCGTAAGCAGTTCCGCTGCCCGCGCCTCGGCGGCAACCTTGTCGATGTCGTAGAGCCGCCCCGTGGTGACGAGGGTCTCGCGTGCGGTCAGCGATGGCCAAGCGCCGAGCGCATCCGGCATCCAGCCGGTCACCAGACGCGAGCTCAGTGGATCTTCGATCGGATCGATCTCGGCGATGCGAACGCTTCCGGCGTCTGGCGCGAGCAGCGACGCCAACATCAGCAGCAGAGTGGTCTTTCCAGAGCCGTTGGGCCCGATCAACCCCGTGACACGCCCAGGCGCTGCGTGAAAACTGGCGTGACGCACCGCGTGCACGGTGTGTGATCCTTTGCCAAACGATCTGCTGACTCCCTCAGCAACAATTCCACTCATGCCGTCAGTCTGGCATTCGCCGCCGGGCCGCCTCGCGAACTCGCGGCAGAGACTCAGAAATCATTTTTCTGGGCGTGCTCAGCTTGCTGGCCGTGCTCGGCGTCGGAAAAACGCAACTCCGAGGTCTGCGTGATCGACGAACACACCATCCACTCCGGTGCGCGCGATGGCGTCCCATTCGGCCTCGTAGTCGCCAAACGCAGAACGCTCTCCGTCGCCGCGGAACTTCGCGGCGAGGAAGGCGTTCTCAGGGCGCGCTGTCCAAGTGAAGACCTTAAGCCCTCGCGCGTGCGCGTCGGGGACAATCGTGTTGTCTGCGGCGAGCAGCATCCGCTTGTTGACACTGATCCCGTCGACCTTGCCGACGAGTTCGTCCAGGCCATGCGGCGTGACGGTGGCCTTGTAGGTCGCCGCGCGACGGCCGTGCGCGACAAGTTGGTCATAAGGGCGACCGGATGCCTCAATCAAGTAGATATACGACGCAGAAACACCCTCCGCCCGCAGCTGTGCGAGCACCGTCGATTCGAAAGCCTCGATGATGAGGGGCAACTCTCCTTCTGCCCAGCCCGCTTTCTTCAGGTCTCGGATAATCAACGGCGCCAGTTCCAGCCCGATGCTCGCGAAATACGTGGCGTGCTTGATTTCCAAGACGACGCCGATTTCACGCCCGTGTTCGGCGGAGCCTTCGCGCACGATATCGAGCACATCGGTCAGTCGCAGGATGCCCTGCGCATCGTCGAAGCTTGCGCTGGATGCGCGCACCTCCGGCAGGCGTTCACGAGTGCGCAGCGTTGCCAGCTCGTCCCAGGTGAAATCTTCGGTGAACCATCCGGTGAGCGGCTGCCCATCAACGCGCTTCGTCGTCTTGCGATCTGCGAACTCGGGATGATCTGCCACATCGGTGGTCGTCGAGATCTCGTTCTCGTGCCGAACGACAAGAACACCGTCTTTTGAGGCCACCACATCGGGCTCCACCGCATCCACACCCATCGCCAGCGCGAGCTCATATGAGGACCTGCTGTGCTCTGGGCGGTACGCCGGCGCACCTCGGTGGCCGATCACGAGCGGAAACTTCCTGGGCATGCTCTCAGCGTAGAACACCCCATACATATAAAACGCCCGGTATCGTAGAGGAAAGCGACCTTCAAACCACCTCGGAGTGAGGCCCACCCATGAGCAATTTCGCATTCAATAACCCCGCATTCAAGCAGCAGGACCCGCGCAATGTCGCGACCTACCCCGGCGGCCCGCAGGCGAGCGCGCAAGCCTCGTCCGTGCAGCACGGTGCCGTGGACGCTGCTGCGAACGCACAGCTTGAGGGCATGTATGCCGCTCCTCCGGCTGGCGCCATCGAAACCGACCGGATGACGGTAGAAGACACGGTCTGGAAGACCGTTGGCCTCTTCGCAATCCTGCTTGTTACCGCAGTTGTCGGCTGGGTGTGGACCCTCGGCGGCCTGCGCGCTAGCCCCTACGTGGACTCCTCCATGCTTCCGATGATCGTCGGCGGGCTCGGTGGATTCATCCTCGCGATGGCTGTCATCTTCACCTCCCGCAAGAAGGTGCGCCCCGCACTGATCTTCGCTTACGCGGCTTTTGAAGGTCTGTTCATCGGTGGCATCTCGGCATTCTTCGAGACGATCTGGCCCGGCATCGTCATGCAGGCAACACTTGCGACGGTCGCCGTCGTCGGCGTTACCCTCGCGCTCTTCGCCAGCGGCAAGATCCGCGCATCCAAGAAGATGACGAAGATCTTCATGATCGCGATGATCGGCTACCTTGTCTTCTCGGTGCTGAACATGATCCTCATGTGGACCAACGTCCTCCCCGCAGACCAGGCATTCGGCCTGCGTAGCGCCACGATCATGGGCATTCCGCTCGGACTCATCATCGGTGTACTCGTCGTCTTCATGGCCGCGTACTCGCTCGTGATGGACTTCGACCAGATCCAGCAGGGTGTACGCAACGGCGCTCCCCGCAAGTTCGGCTGGATGGGTGGCTTCGGCATCATGGTCACCGTCGTCTGGCTGTACGTCGAGATTCTGCGCATGATCGCGATAGTCCGCGGCAACTAGCTACACGCACGCACTGCGCGAAAGGGCTCATCTCTTCGGAGATGGGCCCTTTTCGCATATTTGCGACGCGCCCGCAAGGGTCTAGCAACTTTGTATCAACAGGAGCATTCTTATGTCACCGCAACAGAGAAGGAGCACATCATGGGTTTCTTGGCATTTCTTATCCTCGGATTGATCGCTGGCGCGATCGCGAAGCTGATTCTGCCCGGTAAGCAGGGCGGCGGCTGGATCATGACGCTGATCCTCGGAGTCGTCGGCGCCATGCTTGGCGGCTGGATCGGCGGCATGCTCTTCGGCGTCGGCCTCAACGAGTTCTGGAGCCTGTCTACGTGGGCTCTCGCAATCGGTGGTGCGATCATCGTGCTTCTGATTTACGGCCTGATCGTAGGCCGTGGCAACAAGGTCCGCGACTAGAGACTATTCAGAGGCTTTTGCCTCAAGAAGGGCGCGCTCCGCGTCGTTGCCCGCAAGCTTTGCGGCGTCAGCGAAGGCGGAGCGCGCCTCTTCTTTGCGCCCGAGGCGCAATAGCATCTCTCCACGGGTCGCCGGCAACAGGTGATAACCCTTGAGCGCACCGGTTGCCCCGAGCCGATCAATGATGCGCAGAGCGGATGCTGGCCCTGTGGCCATCGCGACCGCCGCTGCTCTGTTCAACTCGACAATGGGCGAGGGGGCAATGCGTCCGAGCGCCTCATACAGCACCACGATCCGCTCCCAATCGGTGTCGTCGACAGATGTCGCCACCGCGTGGCAATCGGCGATCGCCGCCTGTAGCCCATAGGCCGTGCGTCCACCGAGCCGGTCAGCGACAGCGAGCGCCGCTCGGCCGCGGGAGATTCGACCCTGGTCCCACCGAGTGCGGTCTTGATCAGCGAGCAGCACCGGTTCGCCCTTCGCATCGACCCTGGCGGGAAATCGTGCGGCGGTGAGTTCCATCAGCGCGAGAAGGCTGTGTGCATCGCGCTCGTTCGGCACGAGCCCAATAAGCACACGAGTGAGTCTGATCGCGTCGGTGCTGAGTTCTGGGCGCATCCAGTCTGATCCGCTGCTTGCAGAGTGGCCCTCAGTGAAGATCAGATACAGCACACCGAGGATCGCGCTCAATCGTTCGGCATATTCCTCGCGCGGCGGCACTTCGAAGGGCACGTTCGCCGCCGCTAAAGTTTTCTTTGCACGCACGATGCGCTGCTGCACCGTCGCGACCGGAACCAGGAAAGCGCGGGCGATTTGCTCACTGGAGAGTCCTGCCACCACCCGCAGCGTCAAGGCGACACGGGCCTCTCGAGCGAGCACCGGGTGGCAAGAGATAAAAATCAACCGCAGCAGGTCATCGTCGATTGTGTCTGGATCCCAGGGGTCAGCGTCGACAGCATCCGCCTGCTCACGCTCAAGATCGTGCGCGATCACCGCGATGCGATCGTCATAGCGCTCTGCTCTGCGCCATCCATCGATCGCCTTGCGCTTCGCGACCGCGGTGAGCCAGGCTGCCGGGTTTCGAGGCACGCCTTCGTTCGGCCATTGGCTGAGCGCATCGAGGAGCGCATCCTGCGCGAGGTCTTCAGCGAGGCCGAAGTCACCGACCATCCGCGTGAGCGTGGCGACGATCTTGCCCGCTTCAATGCGCCAGACGGCCGCGACGGTGCGCTCCACACGAGAGGTGGAGGGCGCCGCCGCGGCATCCGTCGGGGTGGTCATGTCAGCCTTGGGCGCGCTGCGCCTGCTCTTCGCGCCAGCCTTCTTCTTTCTCGATCCACTCGTTGTCTGCGGGGAAGTCCTCTACCCCGGTCACCCGACGAACCTCGAGGTAGGAACCGACACCGAGGGGTGCGCGCTTGGCCCATTCCGCTGCCTCTTCACGTGTGGAGACTTCGAGTATCCAGAAGCCGTTGAACAATTCCTTCGTTTCGCCATAGGGGCCGTCGGTGACAAGCGGCTCTTCCGCTGAGAAGTCAACGACAAAACCCTCGGATGCATCCGTCAGGCCCTCGCCAGCCACGAGCACGCCCGCTTTCATCATCGACTCGTTGTACTTACCCATCGCTTCGATGACCTGCTCGAACGGTGTGTCCTTGTACGCTTCGACGGCTGCGTCGGTTGCGCGCATGATCAGCATGAACTTCATGATTGTTCTCCTTGATTCACGGGGTCGTTTTCGACCCTCTCACTGAAGACGTCGAACGAGAAGAGCGCAGATCGACATCGCCGCGAAAAAGTTTTCTCTAGCGACGCGCGGGCGCTGCGAGAACATCGCTCACGGTGGCGGCGAGGGCAGCAATCGCGCGCTCGGTGCTCCACTCGGATGCCGTCACTGACGTTTCTTCGACCAGGCGCCTGTACAGCTCAGCGTCGGTGAGCACCTGCCGCAGCGCGTCGGCCAGCGCGGGCTCATTGCCATCGGGCACAAGCACTCCTCCCCCACCGGAAAGCATGTCAGAGATGCCGTAGCGCACGTCGTATGCGACAACCGGCGCCCGGTGTTGCAGAGCCTCGATCACAGACAGCCCTTGCCCCTCGAAGGCCGTCGTCGTCAGCACCACCGAAGCGCGATCGAGCACGCGCGCGGGGTCTTCGGCGTAGCCGGCGAGCATGATCCGCGATGCCGCTCCGTGCTCGTCGATCAGGGCCTGCAGCTTCTCGCGCTCGGCGCCCGCACCCCAGATCTCCAGGCGTGAGTCATCCACGTCAGCGGCGAGGAACGCGCGGATCGAGTGGTCGATGCGCTTACCCGGCGCGAGGCGCCCCAGCACCACGACGAGTCCTGGCTCTTTCTGACCGGGGTTACTGGGGGCTGAGCGCACCGCATTGGGAACGACGTTGTTTCTGCCTGCGAGGTCGAAGCGCGATACGACATCATCGCGCTGCGTCTTGGTGGGCCATGCGACAGCATCGAAGCGATCAGCGAGCGCGAACCAGCGCGTCCAGAGTGCATTCACCGAAGCATCCGGTGTGTACGGAGCCTCAAGGTGCATCGTATGAACGGTGTGGATGATGCGCACGCGCGGGTCATCCCAATCGGCGATGAGTTCGCCAAGCTGCCGACTCTCGCAGATGACAACGATCGATCGATCCTCAGCGAACGCCCCAGTTATGTGGCCCAGCCATGCACGATAGAGCGCGCGGAAACCAGCGACTCCCCCGATGACCTGTGCGGTCTCGTCATAGATGAATACGGGCTCTTCGGTAAGGTGCCAGTCGGGGTTGCCGGGGGTCACCGGGAGCGCCGCATAGGGGCGCTCCTGCGGGTCGCGCAGCACACGGTACTCCCGTCCGGACATACCGGCCGAAAGCGCAGGGTCAGCAGCCTCACGCAGCCATGCGGCCGCGCCACCAGCTGCCGCATCTGTCGCCACTGCTTCATCGAAAAGATTGCGCATGCGTGCGGGATCAGCGATCGCTTCTCGGCGCTCGAACGTCG
>DQHP01000118.1 GCA_003524435.1 Microbacterium sp. | reverse complement strand
CAGAACCTGTCCCCGCTGCCGCCGACCTCGCCGCTGTCGCAGCCCCTGTGCTGGCGTTTCACGGTTCGGCCGACCCCGTCTCGCCGATCACCGAGGCGGCCACGCTACTGAGCGCTGTGCCCGACCTCGAACTGATCGAGACCGTCGATGGACTCCACGACGCGCTTAATGACCAGTCGCATCGCAGCGTCGCCGCATCCGTGGTGCTCTGGCTTGAGCGACTGCGCGGCGGAGACGTGCACGCTCCGCTCTTGCGCGCGGCGGAACGCATCAGCGCATGACCGCGTTTTCCACCCAGCAGGTGCAAGCGGGTTACGTGGCAGGGACTGTCCAAAACAGTGCCGTTCCGCCGATCTATCAAACCGCCGCTTATGAGTTCGCTTCGTTGGCGGACGCCGCCGATATCTTCGCGCTTCGCAAGGCCGGCAACCTCTACAGCCGCAGCGCAAACCCGACCCAGCTGGTGCTGGAAGAGCGCGTCGCCGCACTCGAGGGCGGCGCAAGCGCAGTGGCCGTCGCATCCGGTCAAGCTGCCGTCGCCGTGACGCTGCTTGCCCTTGTCGGGCGCGGCGGACACATCGTGGCAGCGAGCCAATTGTACGGCGGTACGGTCGATCTGTTCCAAGACACTTTCGAGGATTTCGGCATCTCCGTCACCTTCGTCGATCAAGATGACGCCGGCGCCTGGCAGACGGCAATCCGCCCCGAGACTCGCGCGCTGTTCGCAGAATCAGTGGCGAACCCCGTCGCTCAAGTTCTCGACATCCAACTCGTCGCCGATATTGCTCACGATGCCGGCCTCCCCCTCGTCGTCGATAACACGGTCGGCACGCCCTACCTCGTGCGTCCTGGCGATCATGGTGCGGACTTTGTCGTACATTCCGCAACTAAATTCCTTTCCGGCCACGGCACCTCCCTCGGCGGTGTGGTCGTTGATCAGGGCTCGTTCGACTTCGGTGCACAGCCCGAACGCTGGCCACAGTTCACAGCGCGCTACCGCCGCCTCGGCGACCTGGTGCTCTGGGACCGCTTCGGTATCGGACAGGCGTTCGCCGCGCTCGTGAAGACGAAGTACGTGCATGATCTCGGTCCGTCGCTGGCACCGTTCAACGCCTGGCAGATTCTGCAAGGCATCGAGACCCTCGATCTTCGTGTTTCTCGCCAGAGCGCGACGGCGCTGACGCTCGCTGAGCATCTGGCGCAGCATCCCCAGGTCGCTGCCGTCCATCACCCCGGCCTGACAGGCAACCGCTGGCACGCACTGGCCGAACGCTACCTGCCGCGCGGGGTGCCGTCCGTGTTCTCTTTCGACCTGCATGGGCCAGAGGATGCTGGCACGCAGACGCGTGTCGCGCAGGTAATTGACGCGCTCGAAGTCGTACGTCTGGTCGCCAATATCGGCGATGCGCGCAGCCTTGTCGCACACCCCGCTTCTATGACGCACTCGCACCTGGACGCCGCCCAGCGCGCCGCCGCCGGAATCTCGCTCAACACCATCCGCCTGAGCGCCGGTCTCGAAGACCCCGCCGACATCATCGCCGACCTCGACCGCGCGCTCGCACGCGCCTGACCAGTACTCTCACGCCCAGCGCCAGCGCGCAGAAACTACCGGAGAACCATGACCATCAATCTCGGATACTGGACCCCCGTCTACGGAGGGTTTCTGCGCAATGTCACCGACGAGGGCCGCATGGCGGCAACCTGGGAGTACATCCGCGAGGTATCAGTAAAAGCTGACCGTCTCGGCTTCCACACCACCCTTGTCCCCGAGCTCTATCTCAATGATCGAAAGGGCCTTAAGGCGCCGAGCTTGGAGGCGTGGTCGCTGTCAGCCGCGATCCTCGCCGCCACGGAGCATCTACGTGTGATGACAGCTGTGCGCCCCGGGTTTCACCTGCCTGCCGTGCTCGCAAAGACCGTCAGCACGCTCGACAGCATCGCACCAGGCCGCGTTGCCTTGAACGTCGTGGCTGCATGGTGGGCAGAGGAAGCACGGCAGTTCGGCGGCAACTTCCCCACGCATGATGCTCGCTACACGCAGGCGAAGGAATTCGTTGACGTGCTCAACGGGCTCTGGGAGCAGACGCCGTTCAGCTTCGCCGGTGACCACTATGAATTCGACGGCACCATCGTGGAGCCGAAACCATCCGCGCATCCGGTGATCTTCGCCGGAGGTGAGAGTGAGGCGGGCCGCGAAGCCATAGCTGATTTTGCCGATGCCTATGTCATGCACGGGGGCACCTTGGATGAGGTGCGTAGCAACGTCTCCGATATGAATGCCCGCTCTGAGCGTTTACATGGTCGTCCGATCAGTGAGTTCGGAATGCCTGCATATGTCATCGTTCGTGACACCGAAGCCGAAGCACAGCGCGAGCTGGACCGCATCACCACTGTCGATCCCGACTCCCCTGGATATGCGTCCTTCGAGGAGTTCCGCAAGAACTCGAACCTCGCCCTCGACGTCAGCAAACGCGAGTATTCAGTCGGCACCCGTGGCCTGCGCCCGAACCTCGTCGGCACTGCTGAGCAGGTCGCCGAGCGAATCAACGAATATGCCGATGCGGGAATCTCTCTTTTACTGATCCAGGCCTCCCCGCTGGATGAAGAACTCGAACGGATCACTGAGCAGGTATTTCCGCTTGTCCCCCAGGAGGCACTCGCATCTGCTCTACGCTGAGTGGATGACTGCTCTTCGTTGGGGAATCCTCGCTACTGGCGGCATCGCGCACGCCTTCGCCTCTGATCTGCGCACGGCAGGTCTTGATCTTGTCGCGGTGGGTTCGCGTTCACAAGCAGCTGCCGACCGGTTTGCCGCAGAGTTCAACATCCCGCGTGCGCACGCGTCGTATGAGGCGCTCGTCGCAGACCCCGAGGTCGACATCATCTATGTTTCGACTCCGCACCCGATGCACCACGCGGGCGCGAAGCTCGCGCTCGAAAACGGCAAGCACGTTCTCGTAGAGAAAGCCTTCACCGTCAACCGCGCGGAAGCCGAAGATCTGCAGCGTATCGCCGCAGAGCGGGGTCTGCTGGTGATGGAGGCGATGTGGACGCGGTACCTGCCGCATATGGTGCGCATCCGTGAGCTCATTGATTCCGGCTCCCTCGGAGAGATCCGTGCGATCACCGCCGACCACACACAGCTGCTGCCGTCCGACGCCGCCCACCGCCTGAACAATCTGGCACTCGGCGGCGGCGCATTGCTCGATCTCGGTATCTACCCGGTGTCCTTTATCTGGGACATCCTCGGCGCACCGATATCGATCAAGGCCACCGCGCGTCTCGGCGACACCGGTGCTGACACCGAGGTTGCGACAATGATGACGCACGAGCACGGTGCGGTCTCGACGAGCTTCTCGTCCTCACGCGCAGCGGGGCCCAATTCCGCCACAATCATTGGCACAGAGGCACGGATCGATATCGACCGCGTCTGGTATACCCCCACGTCTTTCCGCGTTGTCGCACCGGATTCCACGGTGTGGGAGGAATACAGCTCCCGGGTCGAGGGTCGCGGCATGCAGTATCAGGCGTTCGCCGCCGAGGGCGCCGTCGCCGCCGGAGACATGACAGGGACGCTGTTGCCCCTTCCCATTGCGGAGTCGGTAGCGATCATGGGAACGCTCGACGAGATCCGCGCCCAGATTGGTGTGCGCTACCCGAGTGAGGAGCATGCGAATGGCTGATCAGCAGAACCCCCGCGTCGCCGTCTACCTCGACTTCGACAACATCGTCATCAGTTGGTATGACCGCGTCCACGGGCGAAACTCCTACGGCAAAGACCGGCAGCGAATTACCGAGAACCCGAACGATCCCGAGGTCGTAGACCGGCTCAAGAGCGCGATGATCGAAGTCGGTGCGATCATCGACTATGCGGCCTCGTTTGGCACGCTCGTACTCACCCGCGCATATGCCGACTGGTCATCTCCGGTAAACGCCGAATACCGTTCACAACTCGTGGCGCGCGCGGTCGATCTGGTGCAGCTGTTCCCTGCCGCTGCGTACGCAAAAAACGGTGCTGATATTCGCCTTGCGGTCGATGCGGTGGAAGATATGTTCCGCCTGCCTGACCTCACGCACGTCGTGATCGTCGCCGGCGACAGCGACTATGTGCCACTCGCACAGCGCTGCAAGCGCCTCGGCCGCTATGTGATCGGTGTGGGCGTCGCCGGTTCCACCGCAAAGTCGCTGGCGGCAGCGTGTGACGAGTTCGAATCATATGACTCGTTGCCCGGCGTCGTCAGGCCTGCACCGAAGAAGGCAGCTCCCCCGGCGCCGCCCGTCGAGGAACCGCCCGCTCAGGATGCTGATGCCGAGGCTCCGGCAAAGGCCAAAGCTGCACCGAAAACGCGCGCAAAGAAGGCGGTAAAGCCCGCAGAGGCGCCAGCCGCTGAGCCCACCATCGACTCGTCCACCACTGATTCCACCACCGACTCGCCGACAACTGAGCAAGAGGAAGGGACCATGCTGCTTGAGCGTGCCCTGCGCTTGGGGCATGACAAGGCAGGCGCGGATGAGTGGTTGCACAGCTCTGCCGTCAAAACGCACATGCGACGGATGGATCCCTCCTTCAGCGAGAAGGCTCTGGGATATCGGTCGTTCTCCGACTTCTTGAAGTCTCGCGACGATATCGCGGAGTTTGAAGAGACCGGGCACGAGCGGCTCCTCCGCCTGCGCGAGCTCTGAGCCGCTCGGCTCCCGCCTCGCCTACTGTGCGGGGCGGGTTCGCGAGTCGAGATGCAACCCCGCGATCATGCAGCGCACGGAACCACCGGCTAGTTCAATGGTCGGAACAGGAAGGGCGACAATTTCACAGCTGCGCTCGATGACGGCACGCTGATCGTCATGCAGTGCGGCCAGCGCACGCGTTGACAGCGCGAGGATGCGTCGCCCCTCCGCCTGCAGTTCAATTGCGTTTCCAGCGAATGCCGCGATCTGCGAAGCGCTGAGATCAATAATCTCGCGCCGTCCGCGCGCGCTGAGCCGGGCGACGATTTCCTCACGACGTGCGGTGTCAGCAATCAGGCTGAGCCCGATCATGACGAACTTCGTGGCGATGGTCAGCATCACGTTCGTGTGGTAAATCGGGGTGCCTGTCTGGTCAACAGCATCCATCACCATCGGCTCGTAGCCGAAAGTCGTACAGAACCGCTCGAGCAGCACCGGGTCAGCACGACGCGAGCGCGCGACATAAACGAGCCGAAACTCGTGGTCGATGACCATCGCACCGGTTCCTTCAAGGAACAGTCCATCCGGCTCCATGCCCGAGTAATCGACGACCTGCTGCACGCGATACTCCGTCTTCATCATCTCCACGATGTCGGCGCGGCGCTCGGTGCGGCGGTTCGGCGCATACATCGGAAACAGCGCGACGTGACCGCCCGCGTGCGTCGAGAACCAGTTGTTCGGAAACACGCTGTCGGGACGGTTCGGGTCGGTGTCATCGAACAGATGCACCGTGACGCCAGCATCAGTAAGCATCCGCGCGGCGTGGGTGACCTCGTCATATGCCGTTTGCGCGATCAGATCGCCTGTCACATCTGGCAACGCCTGAAATGCGTTGTCTCCGGCTGTCTCCGGGTTAGGGATAAATCGCTGCGGCCGCACCATGACGACCGCATCGGGCGCCTGGACCGACACCTCAGCCGACCGGGGAGAACGCGCCGACCATCCCGAAGAGATCCTTCGGGTCCTCGGGCGCCGCGACAAGGTCGATCTCGCTTTCGTAATCTGTGCCCGCCACCTGGTCGCGAAGGTAACGCAGGGCTGAGAAGTCCTCGATTGCAAAGCCCACAGAGTCAAACAGTGTGATGTCCTCTGGCGAAGTGCGTCCCTCCTTGCGTCCCAGCAGAACTTCCCAGAGCTCGGTGACCTCGAACCCTTCTGGCTGGTGCTGGATTTCGCCTTCGATCAGCGTCTGAGGTGTGTATTCGACGAACACCTTCGCCCGATCAAGAATCGCGGGCTCAAGTTCGGTCTTTCCTGGGCAGTCGCCGCCGATAGCGTTCAGGTGCATGCCCTCGGTCACATCCTTGTCGTGGAGCACGGTCGCCAGTTGCTTGTCCGCCGTACAGGTGGTGACGATATCTGCTCCGCGAACCGCCTCGCTTGCGTTGGCAGCGACCTCAATGCTGAAGCCGAGCGGCTTGAGGTTGCGCACGAATTTGGCGATAGCATCCGGGTCGACGTCGTAGACGCGCAGTGTCGTAATGCCCAGCGCCTCACGGAAGGCCATCGCCTGGAACTCCGCCTGGCTCCCCGTTCCGATCATCGCCATGACTTGAGAGTCCGGCCGCGCGAGGGTGCGGGCGATGAGCGCGGAAGTGGCAGCCGTACGCAGCGCCGTCAGCAGGGTCATCTCAGCGAGGAATGTCGGATATCCGTTGTGCACATCGGCGAGGACACCGAACGCTGTGACCGTTTGAAAGCCGCGCTGGGGGTTGGAGGGGTGGCCATTGACGTACTTGAAGCCGTAGGTTTCGTGATCGCTCGTGGGCATGAGCTCAATCACTCCGAAGGGCGTGTGGCTGGCGACTCGAGGACTCTTGTCGAACTGCTCCCAGCGTCGGAAGTCTGCGTCGAGGTACTCGATCAATCCCGCAATGCAGCGGTCTGGGCCGTGATCTGCGATCCAGCGAGCCATGTTTCGGACATCGACTAAGCGCGTCATGGTGTACCCCTTCAGATTGATTCACTGCTCACGCTATGGCCTGTCGATATGTAACCTCAATGTGCACGTTGCCGAACGGATCACCAGATTCTATGCATTGTGAGCAATGTCGCTTTACGATGTGTACATGCAACAGCTTGATGATCTCGATCGCCGACTGCTGGCTGCGCTTCGACAGGATGGGCGCGCATCCAGCGCGGCGCTGGCACGGATGCTGGATGTCTCACGCGCGACCGTGTCGGCACGCATCGAGCGGCTGCAGGAAAACGGCACGATCATCGGTTTCACGGCGCGCGTCAGAGACGAGTCAGATCCACTGACGATCCAGGCGGTCGCATTGATTGAGGTCGAGGGTCGGACGACTGACACCGTCATCCGTCGCCTGCGTGGGATTCCCGAGATCATCGCTTTGCACAGCACCAATGGCGGCTGGGATCTGGTCGCACAGTTGCGCATGGCTTCGCTCGGCGATTTCGATCGTCTGCTCGGCTTGATCCGCTCGATTGAGGGCGTGCAGAACTCACAGACGAGCCTGCTGCTGTCGAGCGTTCTGCGCTGAGTGGTATCCCTTCTGCGCTGAGCGGTGTCCAGCTCTGAATCGGACGGCGGATAGGCTCGACTCGTGCGCACCGATTCGCAATCTCCCTATGCTCGAGCCCTTGGCGAGCGTCTTGAGGAGTTGCATCCGCGGCTGCGTGACTATTTCTCACCGCTTCCTGACGGTCACATTGGCATTGGTGAGGGCATCTTCAGCAGGGTGGGCACGCCCCGTCGGTGGCTGTGGCCATTCCTTCGTCCACTGCACGATCGCAGCGTCATCTACGCAGGGTGGCAGCTGAGCGTTCCTTTTCGCATCACGAACCGGCTGATTGCGGGACGCGCGCTGAGTGCGCGCGAGCTCTTGCTACCTGGTCAACCGTGGACGATGCGCGATGCGGTCTCGTTGAACCCCCACGGCCGGCTCGTCGATGAGCTCGGCGATCCGGGGGTCGTCGCGGCGAGCTTCGAGATCGCTGTCGCAGAGGGTGCTCTGGTGTTGACCAGCCGCGCGATCGGGCTTCGCTGGGGTCGACTACGGGTGCGCGTGCCGCGCTTTTACTCCCCCGTCGTTCGCCTCGTGGAAAGTTTTGACGAGATCATTGATCGACAGCGGGTTGCAGTGACAATTGACGTTCCTCTGATCGGTCGCGTATACGAATATTCCGGCGACTTCACGTATCGCATCGAGGAGGCTTCCGCATGAGCGGTACTCGCGTGGTGATCGGTGGATCATCGGGATTCATGGGACAGCATCTGCAGCGAAAGTACCGGGCCGAGGGGCGCGAGGTCGTCACGATTACGCGTTCGGGCGCCGACCTGCGGTGGGGAGATCAGCCGGGAATCGATCAGGCTGTGGAGGGGGCAGAGCTTGTCATCGGCCTTGCCGGCAAGAGCGTGAACTGCCGGTACACGCCGGAAAATCGTGCCGAGATCTTTCGTTCACGCCTGGACACCACAGCATCCCTCCGCGCCGCCATTGCCGCGGCAACGCACCCGCCAAAACTGTGGATCAACTCGTCCACCGCGACGATCTACCGTCATGCGATGGACCGTCCGATGACCGAATCGGACGGCGACCTGGGCACCGGATTCTCCGTCGATGTCGCGAAAGCTTGGGAACAGTCGCTGTTCGCCGACGACTTGCCACGCACACGTCGGGTGGCGCTGCGCAGCACGATCGTGCTCGGGCACGGCGGTGTTCTCGGGCCTCTGAAGAACCTCGCCAAGATCGGCTTGGGCGGTGCACAGCACGATGGATGGTGGCCTGTGTCGAAGGCCAGACGCGCCGCCGGGACCGAACATTTCCCCGGCGCGAAGCGCGGGGCCCAGAAGTTCAGCTGGATACATATCGAAGATGTCGGCCGCATTATCGACTTCGTCGAGGAGCATCCTGAGCTCAGCGGACCGGTCAATGCGGCAGCTCCTCATCCTGTCGATAACGCTGGATTCATGGCAACGGTGCGTCGCGTGCTGGGCGTGCGGTTCGGCCCGCCCATGCCACGGTGGATGCTCGAGATCGGTGCGATCGGCATCCGCACCGAGACTGAGCTGATCCTCAAGAGCAGATGGGTGTTGCCGGAGAAACTCACCGCCGCAGGCTTCGAGTTCACCTATCCGACGTTGGAGCCCGCCGTGCGAAAGTCGTTACTCGGTTCCTGAATTCGCGTCGCCCCGACGCTTATCGGCCTCTTGCCGTAGCCGCCATTCTTCGATCTCGCGGTCAAGATCAGCGATCTGGTCCTCGGTGCTGCGTGTGTCTGTCGGCGTTGACCACGTCTGGACGACTGGAGTCTGCGGCGCCGTACGCGACGCGCCCCGTGGCATCCGAGGAATCTGTATTCCGCCGCTGTCATATTCACGACCAAGTGTGAACCACAGGGCGCTGCCGATGAAGGGAATAAGGATGACGATGATGATCCAGACCATCTTCGGCAAATATTTCACCTGTGAATCGTCACGCTTGATGATGTCAATGAGCGCGCCGATCATCAGCGCCGTGATGAGAATCCACAGGATGAACGCCATGGCTTCAGAATAGACGAACATGATGCAGACTGCTGGGATGGATGTAGTGCTCTCCCCTCTCCCGCGCGATCAATTCACCGCGTGGCACGATGCAGCGCGTGAGCGGATGATTTCGCGTAATCTCGCCTCCGGAATGCGCGTGGGAGACGATGCCGCAGAGCACGTCGATCGGATGCTGACACAGCTGTTCGCCACAAACGCGGCTGCAGTCGCGCTGTACGAGAGCCTCGGTTACGAGCGCGTGCAGGAATACCTCGTCATGGACGCGCTCTGATGACAATCGGCCCGCCCCTCGCAGAAGGAACCAATCAGGTGAGCGCGAAACCGCCGTCGCTGGTCAGCACCTGTCCGATTATCCAGGCGCCTGCGTCCGCGGCAAGCCAGCCGATCAGCTCTGCCGGATCCTCTGGTCGGCCGTAACGGCCAAACGGCGTCGAGGCGAGGTGTTGCTGAAGCGCCTCCAGCGGCCGATCGGTGCTTTCGGGATCCATGTAGCCCGTGTTAACCGGACCAGGATTGATGGTGTTGAGGATGATTCCGAGTTCGAGAAGATCTGCGGCGACAGTCTTCGTAACGCCCGCAAGTGCTGCCTTGCTCGTCGCATACGCAACTTCGCCGGCCATTGGTCCATGAATCTGGCCGGAAGTCATCCAAAAGACGCGCCCGGTTGGCGTTGCGAACGGTTTATCGCCCTGGATACGTTCGCCGGGTTGGCTCTTCCTATCGTGGTCGCTCTTAACTTTTGTTCGCGCGAAAGCAGAGGTGAGGAGGAGGGTGGAGCGGGTATTCGTGTGCCAGAAGGCATCGAGCCGATCGGCGGTCATGTCCAGGATGCTGCCGTCGTCGCCACTCTTCGCATGATTGCAGACCAAAATGTCGACAGATCCGGTCAGCGCGGTTGCGACATCGAAGACTCGTAATATCTGCTCGCTATCAGACAGATCGGCACTGATCTCGCCGAGCACGGCGCCAGGAGTCAGTGCGCTCTGAACTCCTAGGCGCACCTCATCGAGATCATCCGCACCCCAGGGCAGGTCGGCATCGTGCGCTTGAAAATGGTGAATGAAAACGCTGGCGCCCAGTCGCGCGAGTTTCGTCGCAACAGCGAATCCGATGCCTCGCCGACGGGAAACGCCGGTAATAAGCGCCGTCTTGCCAGCGAGCGGAAGGGAAGGGTGCATAAGAGTGTCAACCGTAACACTGCTGATTGAATAGTCGCATGGCTTTCCGCACACCGCCCGCGCCCGTCACTCTCACCGGTTCGCTCGTCGAGCTTCGTCCGCTTGATCGCTCACACCACGACGGTATTGCCGATGCCGCACAGGAGGACAATCTGGCGGAAACAGCGTGGTATACCTCCATTCCCGCACCCGACGAGGTCGCCGCAGAGATCGATCGACGGCTCTCCATGGCCGACAGAGGCGAAATGGTTCCCTTCACCGCTTTCGACGCTTCCGGTCGCGTGATCGGTATGACGACGTACTACGACCTGGTCGCCGATGTGCCTCGGTTACACATCGGATATACGTGGAACAGGCCGTCCGCACACGGTACGGGTACCAACGCCGAGTCAAAGTTTCTTTTGCTGCAGCACGCATTCGAAACACTCGGTGTGTTCCGGGTGGGCCTCACCACGCAGTGGGTGAATTTCCAGTCACGGGCGGCCATAGAAAGGCTCGGGGCGAAGCAAGACGGTGTGATGCGAGCAGTGTCGCGTTACCGAAACGGAGCGCTTCGCGACAGCGTAGAGTTCTCAATCATCGAGCCGGAGTGGCCGGCAGTCAGAGCAGGACTGGAGGCGCGACTGGCGAAGCGGCGCTGAGCGCCGCTACGACTCCTCCAACGCCGCGCAGATGTCGCCGAAGAGCGCCGCATGAACGTCATTCCAGCCGACGGTCACCGGTTCGGGGCAGGATGACAGCTTGACGATGACGGTGTCGGTCAGCGGGTCGAGCCAGACGTATTGTCCGTGGATGCCGACCGCGTAGACGTTGCCGCGCTCATTGCCGGTTGACCACCACTGATTCCGATACGCCGCATTCTCATGCGTCCGTTGAATCGCCAGCCCGCGTGCCAGTTGCGGATCACCGCCAGCAAGCGTCTGCCGCACCCACGCTTCCGATACGATGCGCTCAGAATCCAGCGCTCCGCCGCCGAGCATGAGCTCCCCGATGCGGGCGAGATCACGCGCTGTACACGAGATGCCGCCGTTGGCGAAGGCGAAGCCGCCCGCGTCGACCGTAATCGAGGCGTCGTCGCGGCATCCGAGTCGCTGCCACACCCGCTCGGCGACGACGTCTCCGTACCGCTGGCCTGTCACCGCCTCAATGATCCACGCCAGCACGTCGGTGTCCGCAGAGCAGTACTGGAATCGTTCGCCCGGCACACCGTTCGAGCGCAGCGTCTGCAGAAATTCATAGGTGTCGACGGGATCACCAGCGCGCGAAGGACTCCACCTAGCGATCCGGTCCTGGGCACGTACCTCCG
This sequence comes from Microbacterium sp., assembly GCA_003524435.1. Taxonomy (GTDB): domain Bacteria; phylum Actinomycetota; class Actinomycetes; order Actinomycetales; family Microbacteriaceae; genus Microbacterium. The sequence goes on along the minus strand of DQHP01000118.1, from coordinate 13,612 downwards.
AGTCGGGGTTGCGATAGTCCTCGTCGTAGTCGACTGCGACAGTCATGTCCATCACCTGCTGTACGGTCACCGCGCCGTAGGCGGAGCCGGAGAGCTCGGGAAGGTATCCCGATACGAGCGATTGCGGGTCGACGTGACCGTCATCGATGAGCGTCGCCAGCGTGATGCCGCAGATCGACTTCGATACGCTCATCAGCAGGTGGCGGTCGCGCGGTGCGAAGCCAGGCCGGTAATACTCCGCAATCACTGACCCCCGCTGCACGACTACGAGCGCATCGGTGTACGCCGACTCAAGTCGGCGCACGAGATCGCCGATGCCAGCCAGCGAGCCGAGCTCGACGCTTCCCGCTCGCGCGGGCTTGCGCCGTGCGATGGTCATCGTCGGCACGAAATCATTGACGTTGGCGAATGCCCAGCGGTTGTGCGGGGCATCCTGCCAAGTGTCCTGGGTTGGAGCAGACTCCGCGCCCGGGTAGCGCGGCGGACGCGTCGAAATCGTCGTCTGGATCGTCTCGGTCACAGCAGGATGCTCCTTTCGTCGCCGCCGGGCAGCGCGACGACGGCTCCCGGCGTCGCCGGCATCGCTGCCAGCAGCTGACGGGTGTAGTCATGGGTCGGGGTGGTCAACACGATGTCTGCGCGGCCGGATTCCAGCAGCTCGCCTCGGCGCATGACGCCCGCCTCATCGCTCATGTAGCGGACGACGTCCAGATCGTGCGAGATGAGCAGGTAGCTGAGATCACGCTCGCGCTTGAGTCGCTGCAGCAGGTTCAGCACCTGGGCCTGCACCGAAACGTCCAGTGCACTGGTGGGCTCATCAAGCACGACCAGCTCAGGCTCCGTGGCGATCGCCCTGGCGACGCCGGCGCGCTGGCACTGGCCACCCGACAGCTGATGCGGCATCCGATCACCGTGCGACACCGCCAGCCCGACTTCGTCCAGCAGTGACGTGACTCGACGCCGAATGTCCGCTCTGCTGAGGCGCGTGTGCGTCATTAGTGGTTCGGCGACGATGTCGCGGATGCGCATGCGCGGATTCAGCGCAGCCTTGGGGTTTTGGAACACCATGCCCGTCTGCGCCCGCAATCGGCGCAGCGCCGCTCCACCGAGCGAGGCAGGGTCGGTGCCCGCAATCACGCTCCGACCCGACGTCGGTGTAATCAACCGCAACGCGCAGCGCGCGATCGTGCTCTTGCCAGAGCCAGATTCACCGACCAGCCCGAACGTCGACCCGCGTGCGATCCGGAAGCTCACCCTATCGACGGCGCGGAACACACCGCGTTGTACGCGGAACTCCTTGACCATGCTCTCGACGACGAGTGCATCGGTTGCCTGTTCGCTCATGATTCCTCCACCCGTATGCAGGCGACCTCACGCAAAGCCCCCACCGGTGTGAGCATCGGGTCAGCCTCACGACAGCGCTCCAGCACGCGTGGGCAGCGATCGGCGAAAGCGCACCCGGTCATGCCGAGCAGGTTCGCGGGTACGCTGCCGCGGATCGCATCGAGTTCCTGCCCCTTGACGTGGCGGGCCGGAAGCGCGCCGAGCAGCCCCTTGGTATACGGGTGTTGCGGAGTCGCGAGCACCTCGGCGCTCGGTCCGAACTCGATCACGCGCCCGGCATAGAGCACCGCGACGGTGTCGCACACCTCCTGCACCACCCCGAGGTTGTGCGTGATCAGCAGCACCCCGAACCCGAATTGGTCGCGCAGCGACAGCACAAGCTGCAGGATCTGTCGAGCGATGGTGACATCGAGGGCCGTGGTCGGCTCGTCCAGGATCAGCAGTTTGGGCTCGCAGACCAGCGCCTGAGCGATCATGACCCGCTGCAGCATGCCGCCGGAGAGCTCATGCGGGTAGCTGTCATAGACGCGTTCAGGGTCCGGCAGGCCGACGTGCCCGAAGTAGTCCAGAATGCGACGGCGCATCTGAGCCTTACTCATGGAGCGATGTTGTTCCAGCACCGCACGCAGCTGACGGCCCAGCGTGAACACCGGGTTAAACGCGGTGCCGGGGTTCTGGAAAACGATCGAGATCGCAGCTCCCCGAACTGGCGACGGACGATCCAACCGCTGCTCCACCCCGTCGAGCACAATCCTCCCGGTCGGCTGGGCACCCTGCGGCAGCATCCCGAGCACGGCCAGGCCCGTGAGGCTCTTGCCGCATCCAGTTTCACCGACGATCCCGAGCACCTCCCCGGGGGCGATGCTGAGAGAGATTCCGCGCACCGGACGGTTCATCAGGCGTCCGCGCTCGGCGAATGAGATCTCGAGGTCTTCGACCAACAGCAGTTCCGTCATCGCTGCACCTGCCTCGGGTCGAGCAGATCGCGCAATGCGTCGCCAATGAGGTTGAAGCCCAGCACAGTGAGGAAGATCGCGAGCCCTGGGAATGTCGAGATCCACCATGCAGTGAAGATCTGACCACGCCCTTCGGCGACCATCAGCCCCCAGTCCGGCGTCGGTGGTTGCGCCCCCAAGCCCAAGAAGGCCAACGATCCGGCAGCCAGCACGATCGCGCCGACATCGACCGTCGCCTGAACGATCACCGGGGTCAGGCAATTGCGCAGAATGTGTCGGGAGATGATCCGCCATGCCGGAACACCGATCGCACGGGCGGCTTCGACATACGGTCGCTCTCGCAGCGAGCGGGCCTCCGCGCGCACGAGTCGTGCATACCAGGGCCACCAGCAGATCGCGAGGGCGAAGCCGGCGTTGAGCAGGCTCGGCCCTAGTAGCGCCACCATGACCATCGCCAGCAGCAGCGGCGGGAATGCCTGGAATACCTCGGTGACGCGCATCAGCAGATCATCCAGCCAGCCGCCGCGGTAACCGGCGATGGCACCGAGCGGGATGCCGATCATCGCAGCGAGTGCGACCACGGCGATCGAGATCGATAGCGCAGGGTTAGCGCCCATAATCACTCGGCTCAGGATGTCGCGGCCGAGCTGATCGGTGCCGAAGATGTGGGCGAAGCTGGGAGCCAAGTTGCGGGTGTCGACGTTCGTCTGCCCAAGGCCCTGCTCGGGGAACGGCGCGATCCACTGGCCAAAGAAGGCCAATACGACCACCAGTAGCACGATGCCGAGGCCGGCCGCAGCGAGCCAGTCGGTACGTAGCACCCGCAGCAGCCGCGTCGTCGTGGTGTCGCGCTGCGGCAGCGGCAGAGGGGCAAGAGTCGTCGTTGCAGCACTCATGCGATCTTCACTCTCGGGTCGAGTCGCACCTGGATCAGGTCAACGACGAGGTTGGCGAGGAGGTAGGCGAAGGCGCCGAGCAGGGTGATCGCCATGATCGCCGGATAGTCGACCGCGAGCATCGCACCACTGGCGAACTGCCCAATTCCTGGCCAGTTGAAGACGATCTCGACGAAGAACGTCCCCGTGAGCGCGTAGGCGGTGGCCAGACCGATGATGGTCATCGTGGGTGGTAACGCGTTCTTCAGCGCCAGGCGCCACCGCACCATGAACTCTCCCAGTCCGTAGGCGTTGGCTGTGAAGACATAGTCTTCGCTGAGCACCTCCAGCATCGAGGCCCTGATCATCCGTGCGACGAGTCCGAGCGGATACGCGGCGAGAGTCACCGCCGGCAGTATCAGGTGTGCCATCCCGTCCGACCAGGCCGTGAGATTTCCAGTTATCAATGCGTCGAACAGGGCGAAACCGGTGACGTGGGCCACGGGATTCGTATAGGCGATCTCAGTGGAGAACTGCCCAGTGGCCGGGAGGATTCCCAGCGCGCCAACGAACACGACCTGCAACAAAAGACCGAGCCAAAACGACGGCACTGAGACACCTCCGATCGACACGACTCGGACCGCCCCGTCGACGAACCCGCCTGGCCGCCGCGATGCGATGACCCCGAGGATGATGCCGCCCACGGTGGCCAGCAGCATGGCGGCGAACAGCAGCTCGAGTGTGGCGGGCAGGCGCGTGCTCAGCTCGAGGAGCACCGGCCGCTTGGTCGACAGGGAGTTGCCCCAGTCTCCAGTGACGAGGCCCAGGAGATAGGTGAGGTACTGCAACGGCAATGGCTCGTTGAACCCGAGCTTCTCACGAATCCGCTCAAGTTCAGCCGGCGGTGCCTTAGGGCCCGCGTATACGACTGCCGGGTCCGACGGCACCACTCTAGTGAGCACGAACACGATCACGGTGATGACGAACAGCACCAGCACGGCCGAGCCGACTCTGTTCGCGAGGAATCTCCACATGATGCTGTCCTTCCGAGGAGGCCGAGATGAGACGATGCGGGGCGGACCGGGGGGCAGCCCGCCCCGCAGCCTCAGTCTGCCGTCCCTGCCCCAGTCGGGGTGATACGTGAGAAGAACGTCGTGAACGGATAGTTCTCGTTGAAGTCGCCGATGTTCAGCCCTGCAGGAGCCACGGTCACGGCCTGCGGATCGAACAGGTACAGCGCCGGCGCCTGGTCGTAGAGCAGCTGCATGGCTTCTTCGTAAGTGGCCTGGGCGGCTTCGCGGTCGCTACCGGTGAGCTCGCCTGCGGCGTCGATCAGCGCGTCGTACTCTGGGTTGTTCCAGTAGCTCAGGTTGAAGTTCGGCTCTTCGCTGGAGCGGAACAGTGAGTACAGGTTGTCGGATCCGGCGTCACTGTATGTCGGCCAGTAGTAGAGCACGAAGATGTCCTGCGCGGTGGATGCGTCGGCCTTGGCCGCCTCCCACTGCTGGTTGAACAGCATCGCGGTGACGTTGACTTCGACGCCGATCTGCGCGAACGCGTCTTTGATCAGCGGCACGAAGCGAGTTTCGGTCGGGTTCTCCGATGCATACGTCAGCTCGAGCGTGAACCCGTCGGCGTGGCCGGCTTGAGCGAGCAGGTCACGTGCTTTGTCGAGATCCTGGGTGTACTGCGGCACGTCCTCCGAGTACGGGAAGATGCCCTTGGGTACCACGGTGCGCGACTGGGTGCCGTAGCCGAGCGCGCTGACGTCGATGATGTCCTGGTAGGGCACGGCGTAGCTGAGTGCCTGGCGAACGAGCGGATCGTCCAGCGGCGGCTTGGTGGTGTTCAGCATTGCGACGAAGTTGAAGGGCGAGTTCGCGGTGCGGATCTCCGCCCCGGTCTGCTCGGCGACTGATTCGACGTTCTCCAACGGGATGCTGGTGGAGAAGTCGACCTCACCAGCAGTGAGCATCTGCTGTGCGGTGACCGCATCAGGGGTGATCGCGATGTCCACGATGTCGTAGTAGGGCTCGTCGCTCCAGTAGTCCTCGTACGCGGTGAGCACGACTTTCTCGCCGGGCGAATACTCATCCAGCATGTAGGGGCCGGTGCCCGCCGCGATGCCCGCTTCGAAGTACTGCTCGTCGGCGGCAGCTGCCTCCAGCGCCTTCGGCGAGACGATCCATGCCCCGTAGGTGGACGCTGCGACCAGATCCATCGGCGCGGAGTACTTCAGATGCATCACCACGGTCGACTCATCGGTAGCTTCGATGGTGTCCAGTGGCGCCCAGATGAACGATGCGCCGGCACGCTCTCTGGCCGCTTCGATGCTGGCGACAACGGCGTCGGCGTCGAGCGCCTCACCATCGTGGAAGGTGACTCCAGAACGGATGTGGAATGTCCAGGTCAGGCCGTCTTCGCTGGTCTCCCAGGATTCTGCGATCGCGGGGCTGAATTCTTCGTCGGCGCCTTCGGCGTTCTTCCAGAGCAACGGCTCGTACAGGTTGCCCAGGTACAGCGCCTCGGTCGAGAACGACGTGATCGGGTCCCACGTCGTGACGGCGGCGGATGCTGCCACGGTCAGTATCTCGGTGCCGCCGGTGTCGCCGTCGGCCGTGGCGCCGGCGGTGCAGCCGACGAGGGAAGCGACAGACAGCGCCGCGGTGAGAACCACGAACGCGGAGCGTCGCGATCGATTTCGGGTGACGTCCATTGTCGACCTCCAGGGAAGGGCCGCGAGTAGCTGTGAGCGGCGTGATTCGGTAAGTCTATGGACATAAGAGCGAGACTCGCCAATACTTGTTTATCAGCACTTAGATGCTTAGGAGGCATCGCATGGACCTGAGACTACTCCGCTACTTCGTAGCTGTCTGCGAACACGGCACGGTGCACGGTGCAGCCGACGCCGTGCGCGTCGCGCAGCCTTCACTCAGCCGTCAGATCCGACGGCTCGAACACGACCTCGGTTTCGAGCTGTTTGATCGCGCGCCTCGGGGTCTGACCCCGACCGCAGCGGGACGTGCGTTTCTACCTGTCGCACAGGATCTGCTCACGCGTGCCGCTCGCGCAGCCTCCACCGCGCGCTCGATCGCACACGGCAGCGGCGATGCTCTGATCGTGGCATCTGCGACCACCACGGTGACCGACATCCTCGCCCCCTTCATCGTCGCGCAGGGCGCGGACGGCCCGATCAGCAACGCCGTCGAGGCACTGCCCGAGAACGTCTACAGCCTCTTCGCCCGCGGCGACGCAGACTTCGCCGTCGGCACCCGCATTCCGCCATCCGAGTTCCGTTCCCGCGTGATCGGCCATGCCTATCTGTGGGCGCAGGTGCATCCGGATCATCCGCTCGCTGGAGCATCCGGCATCCCCCTGTCACGCATGGTGCAGGAGCCCCTGATCGTGATGAGTCGCGGGCACCGGGTGCGCCAGATGTTCGACAACGCGGTCGCTGGCGCCGGGCTGTCATATACCCCGGCGGTCGAGACTGAGTCGTCGTCTCTCGCGCTCGCGCTCGCGGCGGCCGGTCGAGGCATCTGCGTGCTCTCCGACGACTCGCGCTACGGCCTCAGCACTGTTCCGATCCAGGCGCCGGACGGAGACCTCGCCATCACGCTGTACGGCGTATGGGACGACAAGCACTTCGCTGCGGCACGCATCGAGCAGTGTCTCGATGAGCTCGGCGAGTTCGTCGAGGAGCTCTACCCGCAGGCATCATGACGCCGGTGATGCCCGGTGGGCATCACAACACGAGAGAACGGGTCTTGGACGGCGTCGACCCGTTACTCGAGACTGAGGGCGCACCCCGATCAAGGAGGATCATATGCGTGCGCTACACGGTCTTGTCGTCATCATCATGTGTGCGGGAGCCCTGATGGCGACTCCTTCTGCCTCTACCTCGGCCTCTGCCTCTGCCTCGGTCGATGTCCCGCTCCCCGATGGCTCCGGTGATGTGACGCGCGACGTGCTCACGGCCGACGAGCTCCTCTCGGGCTCGGCGACCGCTCCAGTGACGAACGCCGCCTTCGCCGTACCCGAGAACGCGGCGCCGCCGACGCACGTCCTGGAAGGGACGCTCACGGTCAGCAATGCCGCTTCGACTGGAGGCTTCTCTGCCCTGAAGGACCCGCACGACTACGGCACACTCGATGCCGTACGGCATCTGCCCGATTTCCAGGCGAAACTCGTCCAGCACGACGGGCTGCTCATCCCGACCGAACGCGGGCTGCACATCACCGGAAACACCGCCTGGAACGTCGCGCTCGGGCTCGGGCGTGTCTGGCATGAGAACGGCGACGGCGACATGACGCGCGCCGCGCTCCCCTTCTCGTTGATCGAGCGCAACGCGAACTGCGTGCACAACGGCGTGATGACGTTCCTGTTCACCGACACCACCGTGTCACAGCTGCGCTATCAGGTCACGAGCGAGACGTGCGAGTATCTGCAGTTCGACATGTGGGGACAGCTCGACGTCGCCCTCTCCCATCAGACTGTTCCGGATGCCGCCGGCATCCGTGACCGCGCTGACGCGGAGTTGGCCGAACGCCTGCCGACCCGCCCACTTGCGCAGCTCGCCACCGACCACCCGAATGCCGGCGTCGATGTCACTGCTTTCGGATCCGGCATCACGCCGAGCGCGCTCTCGGGCGTCGGTTTCGTATTCGAGGGCGTCAATTACGTCGGTGCGTGCCCCACCCGCCAGGGCGATCACCCGTACTGCAGCGAAGTGCTGCTGCCGTCGTACTCAACCGCCAAATCGGCGTTCGGCACTCTCGCTCTGCTGCGGCTGGCAGAGAAGTACTCGCCATCGGTGGCAGACGAGCTCATCGCCGCGCATGTGCCGCCAGCTGCGGGGCTCGCCGCTTGGAACGGCGTGACGATCCGCCACGCGCTCGACATGGCCACCGGCAACTACACGTCCGCTGGCTATGAGGTAGACGAGGCCGGTTCCACGATGAGCTCGTTCTTCCTCGCCGAAGACGAAACGAGCAAGACGAGCACGGCTCTTTCATTCCCACGCAAGAGCACGCCAGGTTCACAGTGGGTTTACCACACGTCAGACACCTACCTCGCGGTGCAGGCGATGGATGCCGTGCTGAAGGAGCACGAGGGTCCGGATGCCGACATCTTCACGATGCTGCGCGATGAGGTGCTGATTCCCGCAGGTATTGGGCCAGACGCGCTGACGACCCTGCGCACCGACAACTCCACCACGGGTGCACCCTTCGGCGGGTACGGGATGTTCTGGACGCAGGATGCCATCGCCAAGGTCGCGCAGCTGTTCGGCCCACAAGCCGGGGTCGCTGGTGATGAACAGCTACTGCATCCGGGGCTGTTGAATGCCGCTATGCAGCGCGACAGCGGCGACGACGGACTTGCCATTCCGGGAAGCCCCACGATGCGTTACAACGTCTCGGTGTGGGCGAAGGACTTCGACAGTGCCGACCATGCATCCTTCACTGATCCGTTCACGGTGCCGTTCATGTCGGGATTCGGCGGCATCACAGTTGCGATGATGCCGAACGGATCGAGCTACTACGTCTTCAGCGACAATAACGAGTTCGTGTGGGCACCAGCCGTAGTGCAGTCGCACCGGCTGAAGTCGATGACGGGCGGGACGGATCCCGATCCGGACCCGGACCCCGAGCCCGAGCCCGACGAATGTGTCACCGATGGCTTGATCGGCAATGGCGGCTTCGAGACCGGCACGCCGTCGCCGTGGACGGCAACCTCGACGGTCATCGATTCGCGCTCTGGGCTACAGCCCGCGAACTCCGGAACATGGAAGGCGTGGCTGAACGGCTTCGGCTGGACCAACACCGACACGCTCCGTCAAAGTGTCACCGTCCCTGCCGGCTGCACGGACGCCGTATTGGAGTTTTGGCTCCGCATCGCGACGGATGAGACACAGCCCTACGCGTACGACACTCTGACACTCACGGCCCAGAGCGACACGGCGACATCCACACTCCAGAGTTGGTCAAACCTCGATGCACAGGAATACACGGTGGTGCAGGTTCCAATTGGCTCCTACGCCGGCGATTCCGTGCAGTTCATGTTCACCGGTCACGAGGACTACTCGCTGCAGACGTCGTTCGTCATCGACGATGTGCGCATCATTGCCGAGTAATCATCGATCAGTTAGCCCCGGGGCCGCCGTCCCAGTTGTTGGCACGACGCGTTGCGCTGCCAGACTGGCGCATGATCCAGGCGAGAGACAGACAGAAGGCCACCAGGCCTCCGCAGAAGACAAGTGCTTCAAAGCCAGCGACCTCGAATGAGAGGCCCATCATGAGGACTCCTCCTAGGAAAAGAACCACGTAGACGATAAAGCTGAAGATCACTGCTGCCTCCTGTTGTGAATGCCCTACCAAGGATACCCGGCCCCGCCTTCGAGGGTGACGCCCGGCAGAAGAATGTCAGCGGCGCCGCCGTGCCGCGCCAGAGGATGTGCTCCACAACGCCCACGCCACGAGCACTGGCTGCAGCAGAAGCCGGAAGAAGCGGCGCTGATCAGTGTCCAGCATGGGCGCCGATCGACCCGTTTGCCACTGGTGGATATTCCCGGGAAATACCGCGACGAAGAACGCCGCGACGGCCCATCCCACGCGCTTACGCTCCCGCGGAAGCGCAATGAGTGCTGCTCCGAGCATGATTTCGACGGCGCCGGATGCGACGACGATTGCGTCTTTGTCTGTGCGCAGCACCCGCGTCGCCCAGTCCGGAACGGTGATGCGAAAACCGCGGCGCCCCCATGTCAGGTGACCAATTCCTGCGGCGGCGATGAGGACTGCGAGAGCCCAACGGGCGATGTGTTTCAGCATCCGAGCCTTCTTTCCGATCGCGACTGCGCTCAGAAGTCTACGTCCGTGTTGATTCAGCTTGACTGAGATACCCCCGGGGGGTACTCTTCAGATAAGCGAACGGAGACTCAATGAGCAACGAAACAGGCTGCAACTGCGGCTGTGGCACGAATTCCAACGAAGGCCTCACCATTGGTAGCCGCCCGGCGGCAGAGACCGTGAGCCGGAACGACATCACGCTAAAGATCGACGGCATGACGTGTGGGCACTGCGTCTCGTCCGTCACCGAGGAGCTGTCCGCTGTTCCCGGCGTCAGAAAAGTTGAGGTCGATCTCTCTGCTGGCGGCACTTCCACCGCCACGGTCACCACCGATGTTGCGGTTGAGAATTCAGCTCTCGAAGCAGCAATCGTCGAGGCTGGCTACTCGCTGGTCTCCGTAAACAGCTAGGAGTCGCAGTGATGCTCGCCGCCGAACAACGCACCGTCGAACTGGATATCCAGGGAATGACGTGTGCGTCGTGCGTGGGAAGAGTTGAACGCAAACTCGGCAAGATCGACGGTGTAGAAGCATTGGTAAATCTGCCACTTGAGTCGGCGCGCGTCACTGTCCCCTCGGGAGTCACCGATGAGCAGCTCATCGCCACGGTCGAATCCGCTGGCTATCAGGCGAGCGTCAAGGTCGACAAGTACGCGCCCGCAATTGACCCCGAACCCGAGACCGAATCGGAAGGTGCGCGGGCACGCACCGACCACACGACTGCACACGGGGGCAGTAATCTGAAGATCCGCCTGATCGTGGCGGCGATCTTCACGGTGCCGTTGTTCGTCATCTCGATGGTTCCGGGGGCTCAGTTCCCGCACTGGGGCTGGGTCGCGCTTGCGCTGGCGACCCCGGTGACGTTCTGGTCGGCGTGGCCTTTCCACCGAGCCGCAGCAATCAATGCGCGCCACTTCGCCTCGACAATGGACACGCTGGTGTCAATCGGTGTTCTTGCCGCCTATTTCTTCTCTCTATGGCAGCTGATCAAGGATCCAAACGTCACGGCCCACACCGGCATGGCGATGAGCGATCATGCGCTCTACTTTGAGACCGCAGGCGTGGTGGCCACGTTCTTGCTGCTCGGCCGATATCTGGAGGCACGCGCAAAGTCCCGTGCGGGAGATGCGCTGAAGACGCTGCTCGATATGGGCGCCAAAGAAGCCATCGTGCTGCGCGACGGCGTAGAGGTGAAGATTCCCGCGTCCGCTCTGGTGCCTGGCGACGAATTCGTCACGCGGCCTGGCGAGAAAATCGCCACTGATGGCTTCATCGTGTCTGGTCACTCCGCGGTCGATACCGCGCTGGTCACCGGCGAGTCGGTCCCAGTTGAGGTGGGGCCGGATGACACAGTCATCGGCGCGACGATCAATACGTCCGGGCGGCTGCTCGTGCGAGCGACGAGGGTGGGCAAGGACACCACACTCGCGCAGATGGGCCGCCTCGTCTCCCAGGCGCAGACAGGCAAGGCCCCCATCGCCCGGCTTGCCGACCGCATCTCTGCGGTCTTCGTTCCGATCGTGCTCGCAGTTGCTGTGGTCACTTTCATTTTGTGGATGCTGCTCTCCGGCGATGTCAACGCAGCCTTCACCGCATCCGTCGCTGTGCTCGTCATCGCGTGCCCGTGCGCGCTCGGCCTTGCAACTCCGATCGGATTGCTCGTCGGCACCGGCCGCGGCGCACAGCTGGGGATTCTGATCCGCGGCCCCCAAGTGCTTGAAGACACCCGCAAGATCGACACGGTGCTGCTGGACAAGACCGGCACCATCACCGAGGGCAACCTTGCGGTCACATCTGTCAGTCCTGCCGAGGGGATGGCCGAGGAAGAATTGCTTGCTTTCGCCGGTGCTGCGGAATCAGGATCGGAGCACCCCATTGCTCAGGCGATCGTCGACGCGGCGAGCACCCAGGCAGCTCTCGCCTCGCCGACCGCGTTCACCTCCGCCCCCGGCGGCGGAGTCCGTGCCACTGTCAACGCACGAACTGTCGTCGTTGGCCGCACAGCCTGGCTGCATGAGAACAGCGTCACTCTGACTGCCACGGACCTCGCCGACCTGACTAAGGCGCAGCGGAGCGGGGCCACCTCGATTATGGTGGCCATCGATGGCACCTTTGCCGGGCTCATCAATCTGACCGACACGGTGAAAGAGTCCTCTGCGGCAGCAATTGCCACGCTGAAGGAACTCGGACTGCGACCGTTCCTGCTCACCGGCGACAACGCTGCTGTGGCACAGGAGGTTGCGGCGTCAGTCGGCATCGCGCCAGGCGATGTTTTCGCCGACGTCTTTCCCGAGGGCAAGGCTCAGACTGTGCGCGATCTACAGGAGCGCGGCCAGGTCGTCGCGATGGTCGGCGACGGTGTAAATGATGCGCCAGCCCTCGCCCAGGCAGATCTAGGCATCGCAATGGGATCAGGTACCGACGTGGCCATCGAAGCGGCAGATCTCACCATTATGGGAGGCGACTTGGCACAGGTCGCTCAGTCGATCGAGCTCTCGCGCAAGACGCTGGGAACCATCAAGGTGAACCTTTTCTGGGCGTTCCTTTACAACACGATCGGCATCCCGATTGCAGCCCTGGGGTTCTTGAACCCCATGATTGCTGGTGCCGCGATGGCGGCCAGTTCAGTGCTGGTGGTGGCGAACTCGCTGCGGCTGCGCAGCTTCGGGAAGCCGTGAGGCGAACGCCAGTTATCTCTGAACCGGGTAGTGGCTTTGGATCGCCACTGATCGGTGGTGTGGTAATGGCCTCTCGCACGCCCATCACACATCCGAGGTGTCCGAAACGTCGGTCGACGACCACTTGCCGATGCCGAGGCTTGCGCCGCGGGCGATGAAGGTGCCGAGCGCGGTGATGCCCGCGAACACGAACAGCAGGAGGTGGGCGGATCCGACGTAATCCGGTGCCGAGATGTTGACCAGGACGCCAGCGAGCGCGGCGCTGAAAGCGCTCGCGATGATGAACACGGTGTTCACCGCCGCAGCGGCCTTCGCGCCTTCTTCTTCATCCGTCGTGCTGCTCAAAGCCGCCACTGTGAGATGCGGGAATCCAAATCCGATGCCGGCACCTGCCAGAAACAGCGTGACGAACCAGAGCGCGATCACCAGAGTCGAGGGCCCTTCACGCTGGAGCAGACCATAAGCGGCGAGTCCGAGGGCGACGACCAGCGGGCCGAAAGCGATCAGCGCGCGACGAGAGCGGATACCGGTGGCGTTCGCAGTGAGGAACTGTGTCAGGGACCAGCCCAGCGACAGCGCCGCGCCAAGCAGGCCGGCGACGAACGGAATCAGACCGCCGATCTCCTGTCCGAACAGCGGGATGAACGCCTCGGTCCCGATCGCGAAGGCCAGTACGGCGACGGTCAGATATACCCATCCGAGCGAGGATCCAGCAGCGAAGGTCACCCGCGGAAGGATGCCGTTGCCGCTGCGGCGCTCGTGACGGAGGAACCAGGCGCAGAGGACGACACCTATGGCGATGGCGACCACCATGCCCGTGCGTCCGGGCACGACGCTCGCGATACCGACCGCGCCCACACCGCCCGCGAGGAGCACGAGCGATGCCCAGGGCACCGGATCGCTTGAGCGTCCCCG
>DQHP01000121.1:223-20011 GCA_003524435.1 Microbacterium sp. | reverse complement strand
GGCAGCCACCGACGAGGCGCCTGCACGCATCAGTGCCGTCAGCACCAGATCCGGGGCAGGACGCCCACGCCCCGCATCCGCAGGCGACAGCGCCAGGTCAATAAGCCCGTGCCAGCCGAGCCCGTCGATCAGAGCGTCGCGCGTAACCGGTGCAAAGCCCGTTGTCAGAGCGACTTTCATTCCGGCATCTCGCAGTTCAGCGATCGTGTCGGCGGCACCGGGAATTTCTGCCACGCCCTGCGCCCCGACAATCTCGGCGTATGCGCCCTCAAAGGCTGCGGTCGCGGCCCGAGCGGCGGCGACATCACCACCGGAGAGGTGCGTGAACACGTCGATCTTCGACATTCCCATCGTGTCTCGCACATACTGCAGGGCTTCGTCCCACGGCATCCGCTCGGCAACTCCGGTGCGCTCGGCCGCGCGCTGGAATGCCTGCTCGACGACGCCGTTGTCGAGCACTGTTGTTCCCGCCATATCAAGGACAACGAGTTCGATAGTGGTCATGGGGTTCCTCCCTTTGCGGGCAGCGATGCCCGGCCATATGCCGTCTGAAGTACGCGTTCTGCAAGACCCAGTCCCGTTGTCATTCCGATCCCGGTTGTCGCCCCGATGACGTGCAGCCCGGGTTCTGGTTCTTCAATCAGGAACTCGCTCGGACCTGACGCGTAAACGCCCTGCCACCGTTCGAGCACGCGGATGCTGTCAACGTCGAAAAGCGCGTGCGCCTCGTCGAGGAAAGCGTCAAACGCGGCCTCCGGCTGGAAGGGTCCCGGCTGGATTCCCCTTGCATGTGAGTCACCGACGATGAGTGAGCCATCCGGCAACTGCGTGTACATCTGGTTGAGATCCAGTGCCGCGAGCTCCGGGCGCTCACGGTGCAGCCGCTCGCGCAGACGCGCGGTGGCTGGCGAGGCGTCAAAGCGCCCGTAACGCAGCAGCGACCATCCCGTCAGCAGCGGCGCCTCGAGCGCGCGCGGCAACGAGGCAGAGATGCGCATCATGTCCAGCGTGCAACGGATGATGCCAATGCGCTCTGCCAGTTCCGGCAAAAGTTGATCGATGTCGGGGCCAGCCGCGACGACCACTCGAGCCGTGTCTATAGCCCCGCGAGTGGTCTCCACCCGTGTTGCCGATGCTGCGGTCACCGCTGTGCGAAAGCGGAACTCAACACCGAGTGCGCTCAGATGCGCGACGAGAGCACCTACTGCTTCACGAGGGTTCGTCTGCAAGTCAGGTTCGATCAGCGCCCCACCGATCACCTCACCACGTCGGAGAGGAGCACGTCGCAGCAACTCGTCTGCGTCCAGCATCCGCATATCACCGTCACCGCTCGCGTTCTCAAGAATCGCGAGCTCATCGTCACTCCGCGCAGCAACGAGTGTTCCCGACTCGCGCAACCAGAACCCGGCATCCGTTGCCAGCTGTAGCCAGATCTCACGGGAGGCATCGGCGAACTCTCGAGCAAGCCCGCTCTGCGCACCAATGCAGAGATGTCCGAAGTTTCTGATTGATGCCCCGATCGGCATATCAGTGCGGTCAACGACGATGACGCGTAACCCGCGACGAATTCCGGCGTACGCCGCACCAAGTCCGACGATGCCAGAGCCAACGATCACGAGGTCCGCGGTCGCGGCCGCGGCCGCGGCCGCCACAGGATCAAACTTCACGACGGACCTTTCACAGACGGACTCTTCTGCGACAACTGTGACACTCGACAGCGCTACTTCTCCGCCGTTACGGGAAGAGTTTGCCCGGCGTTAACCCGCTCCCCTTCTGGGTTAACGGCTGAAGAACTCGCGAACGGATCCGCCTTTTCAGAGCGCGAGCAGCACGATTCCACAGACAACAAGACCCGATGCCGCGAGGCGCCACCCGGGCCTGGTGTCCTTCAGCACGAACACGTAGCCCCCAGACGATCGACGGGTCACGCATTCGACGCCCATCACCGCGCGGAGATGGTGACGCGTTCGGAAACAGCGTCCGCGACTACGATCGAAGCATGTCTGTTACGCCGCCCGCTCTCTCGCACGCCGATGATCTCGCAGATTTCGTTGCCGCTTCTCCCTCCAGCTATCACGCCGCTGAAGAAATGGCCCAACGCCTCGAGCGCGCAGGTTTCGTGCGGGTGAACGAGGAAAGCGAGTGGCCCGTGCAGGCGGGCGGGCGCTTTGTCGTCGTGCGTGACGGGGCGGCAATTGCCTGGGTAGTGCCAGCGGATGCTGCGCCCACAACGCCGTCGCAGATTTTCGGCGCTCACACGGACTCGCCCGGCTTCAAGCTCAAGCCGAAGCCCACCACGGGCTCTCGCGGCTGGCTGCAGGCTGCCGTCGAGGTCTACGGTGGTCCGCTGTTGAACTCCTGGCTTGATCGGGAGCTGCGTCTCGCTGGTCGCCTTGCTCTCACGGATGGCCGCGTGGTGCTCGCCGACACGGGAGCGCTGCTGCGCCTGCCCCAACTCGCCGTGCACCTCGACCGCGAAGCCAATACCGGATTGGCGCTGGACAAGCAGTTCCAGACACAACCTGTCTGGGGCCTCGGCGACCCTTCGGCCGAAGATCTCCTCGGCGAGCTTGCCGCTTCTGCGGGCGTGAACGCCACTGATATCCGCGGATTCGACGCTGTTGTGGCGGACTCCGCACGAGGTGCGGCGTTCGGCAAGGACGATGCCTTCTTCGCCTGCGGGCGGCTAGATGACCTCGCCTCGGTGCACGCGGGAGTGGTGGCTCTCGCGGAGCGTTCGCAGAGTCTGTCGGAGGGGTCGCGAAGCATCGCGGTGCTCGCTGCCTTCGACCATGAAGAGCTGGGCTCAGCATCCCGCTCCGGCGCCGCCGGCCCTTTCCTGGAAGATATTCTCGCTCGCGTATATGCGGGTCTCGGAGCGGACGCCACCGAGCAACGTCGCGCGTTCGCATCGTCGTGGCATCTCTCCAGCGACGTCGGACACTCGGTGCACCCCAACTACGCACATAAACATGACCCCGTTGTGCAGCCGCTTCTCGGGTCGGGTCCGATCCTGAAGATCAACGCCAACCAGCGTTACGCGACGGATGCCCTCGGAGCCGCCGCCTGGGCGAACTGGTGTGAAACGGCCGGCGTCGCCTCACAGGAGTTCGTGTCGAACAATGGTGTGCCCTGTGGCTCCACGATCGGTCCCATCACGGCTACTCGTCTGGGCATCCGCACGGTCGATGTCGGCATCCCGATCCTCTCGATGCACTCTGCGCGTGAACTTGCGGGTGTGAGCGATCTGTACGACCTCACCCGCGTCGCGGAAGCCTTCTTCTCTGCTTGAGCCCACGCGGGCATCAGCAGTGCCAAGATGATGGCATGAGCGAGAAGATTGCAACAGCGCCGGGGCTGATTGAACGGGCCGGTATCGAGGTCATCCCCGAGTCCGACCGCACCGCAAAGCCTCGAGATCTGTTCTGGCCCTGGTTCGCCGCGAACGTCTCCGTCTTCGGAATGTCCTACGGGTCGTTCGTACTCGGCTTCGGCATCTCGTTCTGGCAGGCGACGATCGTGTCGATCATCGGCATCGTCGTGTCGTTCCTGCTTTGCGGTCTCATCGCGATCGCCGGAAAGCGCGGCTCAGCGCCGACGATGGTGCTCTCCCGCGCGGCCTTCGGCGTGCACGGACAGAAGGTGCCCGGCATCGTCTCGTGGCTGACCTCGATTGGCTGGGAGACGTTCCTGGCGATCATGGCGGTGCTCGCCACGGCGACCGTCATCACGCAGCTCGGCGGCGATGGCGACAGCGTCGCGTTGAAGATCACCGCCACGATCATCGTCGCGGCCCTCATCGTCGCGGCATCCGTCCTCGGCTATCACACGATCATGAAGATGCAGTCGGTGCTCACTTGGGTCACGGGCGCCGTCACGATCCTCTACGTGGTTCTCGCCTTCTCGCACATCGACTTCGCCGCGGTGATGGCCCGCCCGGACGGTAGCTTCGGCCAGCTGATCGGCGCACTTGTCATGGTGATGACCGGGTTCGGCCTCGGCTGGATCAACATCGCCGCCGACTGGTCGCGCTATCAGAAGCGCACCGCATCCGACGGTGCGATCGTCGCGTGGAACACAATCGGCGGATCTATCGCACCCGTCATCCTGGTGATCTTCGGTCTGCTGCTTGCGGGTTCCGACGAAGACCTCTTTAACGCCGTGCAGGCGGATCCGATCGGTGCGCTGGCGGCGATCCTTCCGATCTGGGTACTTATCCCCTTCCTGATCACCGCCGTTCTCGCTCTCGTCTCCGGCGCCGTGCTTGGCATCTACTCCTCCGGCCTCACTCTCCTCAGCCTCGGCATCCGGATTCCGCGCCCTTCGGCCGCCGCAATCGACGGCGTCATCCTCACCATCGGAACGATCATCGTCGTGTTCTTCGCGACTGACTTCCTCGGCCCGTTCCAATCGTTCCTCATCACACTCGGCGTGCCGCTTGCATCGTGGGCCGGCATCCTCATCGCCGACATCCTGCGCCGAAAGAAGGACTACGACGACGACGCACTGTTCGATGCGAACGGACGCTACGGAGCGTGGGACTGGACGTCAATCATCACCATGATCGTGACTTCCGTTATCGGCTGGGGGCTCGTCGTGAACAACTTCGCCGCTGAGGCCGCGTGGAACAACTGGCAGGGGTATCTGCTGTTCCTCATCGGCGGCAAGGAGGGCGACTGGGCCTACGCGAACCTCGGTGTCTTCTTCGCACTGGTGCTGTCGTTCCTGGTGACGTACTTCGCGCGGGCAGGAAAGATCCGACGACAGGAACAGTCGTGAGCGACCAGTGGCTGGTTGTTATCGACCCGCAGAACATCTTCGCGTCCCCCGATTCAGAGTGGGGCTCGCCGTTCTTTGGCGAGGTAATGCCTCGGATCCGTTCGATGGCGGATGCTTTCGGCGAGCGCGTGCTCGTCACGAGATGGATGCCGACTGCTGACCGTTCCACGTCGTGGGGCGCCTACTTCGCGGCCTGGCCTTTCGCCGACCAGCCGCCAAGTGACCCGCTGTTCGAACTCGTTCCGGCCGCGCGCGAGCTGTCACAGCATCCGAGTCTCGACGTGCCCACGTTCGGTAAGTGGGCAGCGTTGGAAGAGATCGTCGGCGTGGGCGCGCACGTCGTCCTGACGGGGGTATCGACGGATTGCTGCGTGATCTCAACGGCGCTCGCGGCGGCGGATGCGGGGGCTCACGTCACCATCGCTGCCGATGCATGCGCGGGGTCGACAGCCGCAAATCACGCCGCGGCGATCCAGGTGATGAGCCTGTATCCGCCGCAGCTCACAATCAGCGATACAGCAGCAGTCCTCGCGAATATCACCTGAACGAGTGTCCAAGCGCTTTGCTATCGTCTTTATCAGCACGTAACTGACAACGATCTTGACTGTTCGCACCCGACGAAACTGATGTGATGCCTGAAGACACCTCGCCGCCCATTCCCACCAGCACCCGTAGCGCCGCACCGCCGCCCCGCTGGCCTGTGCTGATTGGGTCCGCGGTCGCGATCCTGGCTATTGCACTGTGGGCAATCTTCGCTCCCGCTCAGGCGGGCGAAGTCATCGGCGTCATGGTCGCATGGATTTCGACGAACTTCGGCTGGTACTTCGTCCTCACCGCGGCAATTGTGGTGGTGTTCGTGCTGATCCTGGCGTTCTCCTCGGTCGGGCGAACCAAGCTCGGCCCCGATCATTCGAAGCCGCAGTTCAGCATGTTCACCTGGGCTTCGATGTTGTTCGCCGCCGGCATCGGCATCGACCTGATGTTCTTCGCCGTTTCCGAGCCTGCTGCGCAGTATATGAATCCACCCACGGGCTCTGGCGAGACGATCGCCGCTGCCCGACAGGCCATCGTGTGGACGTTCTTCCACTACGGCCCGGTGGGCTGGGCAATGTACGCCCTGATGGGCGCTGCCTTTGCCTACTTCGCATACCGGCGTAACCAACCGCTGACCATCCGCTCTGTCCTCTCGCCGATCTTCGGCAGGTTCACGAATGGTTGGGTCGGCCACAGCGTCGACATCTTCACCGTGCTCGGCACCGTGTTCGGCATCGCCACCACGCTCGGCATCGGCGTCGTGCAACTCAGTTACGGCATGCACGTACTCTTCGGCACTCCGGACGGCGTCTCGATGCAGATCGCACTGATCGTGCTCGCGGTGGCGATGGCGACCATCTCGACCGTCACTGGTGTAGAAAAGGGCATCCGACGCCTGTCTGAAGCCAACGTCATTCTTGCGATCGTCCTTCTGCTGTGGATCACGATCACCGGTCAGACGCGTCGCATCATGGACGGCCTCGTGATGAACATCGGCGATTTCTTCGCGGCATTCCCCAGCATGTTGATGGACACCTTCGCGTGGAGTCGTCCGGATGACTGGATGCAGGGCTGGACGCTGTTCTTCTGGGCCTGGTGGATCGCCTGGGCCCCCTTCGTCGGGCTCTTCCTGGCACGCATCTCTCGCGGGCGCACGCTTCGCCAGTTCATCGTCGGCGTGCTGGTCATCCCCTTCGCTTTCATCGCGATCTTCGTCTCCATTTTCGGCAACTCCGCACTCGAGCTCATCCTGGGCGGAGACACCGCCTTCGCCGAGGCTGCCGTCAACACCCCAGAGCGGGCATTCTTCGACCTGCTGCAGCAGTATCCGGCTGCACCCGTTGTGCTGGGCGTGGCCCTTTTGACTGGTCTGCTGTTCTATGTGACCTCCGCTGACTCCGGTGCACTGGTGCTGGCAAACCTCACATCCAAGATGGAAGATCCACGACAGGATGCGAGCAAGTGGCTGCGGGTCTTCTGGGCGCTCGCCACGGGACTTCTCACTCTCGGCATGCTGCTCGTCGGCGGTGTCCCGACCCTTCAGGCGGCAACGCTGATCATCGGACTGCCGGTCTCGCTGCTGCTTTATCTGGTGATGATCTCGCTGTACCGCTCGCTGGCTGTTGAAAAGCACCATCGCGCCGGATACCTCGCCACGATCCCCGGGCGCTTCGGGCCCACACAGACGAACTGGCGCCAGCGGTTGAAGCGCTCGACCACCTTCCCCGGTCGGGCGCAGGCGATCACTTACCTCGATACGGTGGCGGCTCCGGCCCTGAAGGAGGTTGCCGACGAACTTTCGGCGACGGGTATCGATGCCGCTGTTGAGCGCATTGATATCGACGGTCTGGATATGCCGTCGCTGATCCTGGCCGCTGCGTTCACCGACGGTGCAGACTTCACCTATCAGCTCTATCCGGTTCCGCATGAGCTGCCGACGTTCGCCTATCGAAGCGTCAGCGAGTCGGGGCAGTACTTCCGCCTTGAAGTCTTCGCCGCCACCGGTTCGCGAGGATACGACGTCTACAACTACACAACAGACCAACTGATCACCGACGTCCTGAGCAGCTACGAGTCACACCTCGAATATCTGCGACTGACCGTCGACGTTTCAGAACCCGTCTTCACCGAGGCACTGCCGGTCGTTACGGACTGGCAGGACGACTTCTTGGATACGGCACCCACTGACGCTGCCGCCGATGGCGCAGCATCCCCCACTGATGAGAGCTCTGCGAAGGAGACCCCATGACCGCCACACTCTTCATCGATGGCAAATGGACCTCGGCAATTGAGGGAGGCACTCGCGAGATCCACTGTCCCGCTGATGGCTCGCTCGTCGCCGTTGTTGACGAAGCGAGCGAGGTCGACGCGATCGCTGCGATCGAAGCCGCGCGGCGCGCGTTCGACAGCGGCGTGTGGAGTTCGACCCCTGCTCCCGAGCGCGGAGACTTCCTGCTCCGCGTGGCTGCGCGACTGCGTGAGCGCAAAGAAGAATTCGCCCGCGCCGAGGCACTCGACACCGGCAAACGCATGGTCGAGGCCCGCATCGACATGGACGACATTGCGGCCTGCTTCGACTACTTCGGCAAGCTTGCAGCGCAGGATGCCGGCCGCATCGTGGACGCGGGCAACGCCGACGTTCTCAGCAGAATCGAACACGAACCGGTCGGCGTCTGTGCGCTGATCACCCCGTGGAACTACCCACTGCTGCAGGCGGCGTGGAAGATCGCGCCTGCCATTGCTGCCGGCAACACGTTCATCCTCAAGCCTGCTGAGCTGACCCCGCACACGGCGATTTTGATGATGGATGTGCTCGACGAGCTGGGCCTTCCTGCCGGTGTCGCGAACCTCGTGCTCGGCGCGGGGGCCACTGCGGGTGGACCGCTGTCGACACATGAAGACGTCGACATGGTCTCGTTCACCGGTGGTGTCGTGACCGGCAGGCTGCTGGGCGCGAATGCAGCCGCTACGGTGAAGAAAGTCGCGCTCGAACTCGGTGGCAAGAACCCGAACGTGATCTTCGCGGATGCTGATTTCGATGCCGCCGTTGATAACGCGCTCAATGCGGCATTCGTGCACTCCGGGCAGGTCTGCTCGGCGGGTGCCCGCCTGGTTGTAGAAGAGTCGATCGCCGAACGTTTCGTTGACGAACTTGTCCGCCGCGCAGAAGCGATTCGCCTCGGTGGACCATTCGATGACGACGCAGAGACGGGTCCGCTGATCTCCGCGGAGCACCGCACAAAGGTGGATGCGTACGTACAGGCAGGGGTCGCCGAGGGCGCACGCCTGCGCACCGGCGGCAAGGCACCTGAAGGAGAGCTCGCCGACGGTTTCTATTACCTGCCGACGATTCTCGACCAGGTAAAGCGTGGCATGTCCGTCGTGCGCGATGAGGCTTTCGGGCCCGTCGTCACCGTCGAGACCTTCACGACCGAGGACGAAGCCATCGCGATCGCAAACGACACGATCTATGGCCTTGCCGGTGCCGTCTGGTCTCAGGATGCCGGTCGCGCTCAGCGCATCGCCCGGCGCCTGCGCCACGGCACGATCTGGATCAATGACTTCCACCCCTACCTCCCGCAGGCCGAGTGGGGCGGATTCAAGCAGTCGGGGTTCGGACGCGAGCTGGGCCCGACCGGCCTTGCCGAGTACCAGGAAGCCAAGCACATCTATCAGAACCTCACCCCCGCGGTGACCGGCTGGTTCCCCGAGCACTGATCAGGAGCGGATCACAATGAACACGACACACACTTTCGATTACGTCGTCGTCGGTGGCGGGTCCGCCGGCGCCGCCGTTGCCGCGCGCCTGAGCGAGGACCCCTCCGTCACGGTCGGATTGCTGGAGGCTGGCCCCTCCGACACCGAAGAGCAGGTCGTCCTGCAACTGAACCGCTGGATGGAGTTGCTCGAATCGGGCTTTGATTGGGACTATCCGATTGAGCCGCAAGAGAATGGCAACTCGTTCATGCGTCATGCGCGCGCGAAGGTGCTGGGCGGATGCTCCTCCCATAACTCTTGCATCGCGTTTTGGGCACCGCGCGAAGACCTCGATGAATGGGCGTCCGTGCACGGCGCCACAGGCTGGGAGTCAGAGCGCACGTTCCCGCTGTACAAGAAGCTCGAAACCAACGAACTCGAGGGCGAACTGCACGGCCACGACGGCCCCGTGCACCTGATGAACATCCCGGCGGCTGACCCCTGCGGCATCGCACTGCTGGATGCTTGCGAGCAGGCCGGCATCCCTCGCGTGCAGTTCAACACCGGTGAGACCGTCATCAACGGCGCGAACTTCTTCCAGGTGAACCGGCAGGCCGATGGCACTCGTGCCTCGTCGTCGGTGTCGTACCTGCATCCGATTCTCGAGCGTGAGAACCTGACGATCCTCACCGGGCAGCACGTGAAAGAACTCACCTTCGATGACGCGGGCGCCTGCACAGGTGTCGTCAGCGTCGACAACCCCTTTGCGCGGCCCTCACACATCGCGGCGACGCGTGAGGTCATCGTCTCGGCCGGAGCGATCAACACCCCACAGCTGCTCATGCTCTCGGGAATTGGCCCCGCTGATCACCTGCGCGAGGTGGGCATCGACGTGCGCGTGGACTCCCCTGGTGTCGGCGCGAACCTTGCTGACCACCCCGAGGGCGTCGTGCAGTGGGAATCGAAGAAGCAGATGGCGCGTGAGTCGACGCAGTGGTGGGAGATCGGCATCTTCACCCCGACGCAGGAGGGCCTTGACCGCCCGGACCTGATGATGCACTACGGCTCGGTCCCCTTCGACATGCACACCTATCGTGCGGGCTACCCCACCGCCGAAGAGATGATCTGTCTGACCCCGAACGTCACGCACGCCCGCTCGCGCGGCACCGTCAGGCTGCGCTCGATCGACTATCGCGATAAGCCGAAGGTCGACCCGAAGTACTTCACTGACCCTGAGGGTCACGACATGCGGGTCATGATTGATGGCATCCGCAAGGCTCGCGAGATCGTTTCGCAGCCGGCCATGGCTGAGTGGGCCGGCCGCGAGCTGGCACCGGGAGCGGATGCTGTCACGGACGAGGACCTCGCGGCGTACGTCCGCGCCACCCACAACACTGTGTACCACCCGGTGGGCACCGTGCGGATGGGCGCGGCCGACGATGAGATGTCACCGCTGGATCCGCAACTGCGCGTCAAAGGCGTCTCGCGCCTGCGCGTGGTGGATGCTTCGGCCATGCCGGAGATCACGACGGTCAACCCCAACATCACAGTGATGATGATGGGCGAGAAGTGTGCGGAGCTGATTCGCTCAGGGAGCTGATTACCTGTTACATCTGTGACACCTGTCGGAGGGTGTGACGTCTATCGGAGGTTTTGTCCAAATCCCTCCGCCGTGCGTCACACCCTCCGCCGTGCGTATCAGGCACTCTGGACGGCAGCGGCAATGTCGGCCGGTGAACCGCGCCACGGGGCACCATGGCCCGGCAGAACCCACGATGCCTCGACTTCAGCAAGACGGTCGAGGGATGCTAGGGCTTCGGCGGGTTTGTCAGTAAACGGTGCGGGCTGGGCTCCGTCGCGTCCGGTAAGCACGTTGCGGGTGGTGAGCGCGTCGCCGACGAACAAGGCATCCACCATCGGCACGCGCACCGCGATACTTCCGGGCGAGTGCCCCGGCATCCCAATGATCACGGGAGATCCGGGGAGGTCCAGCTCGTCGCCGTCGGCCACCTCGATCACCTCCTGCACGTAGTGAGTGCGCAGGCCGTTCTTGCGCAGCGAATAAGCGAAGAATCCCAGCATCGCACCGAAACGCGCAGGCCCCATTTCGGTCTTCGGCTTCTCCCCGGTGCGGGCGCGCACGGCATCCGCGGCGTGCACGAAAATCGAAACGCCGTGTTCCCGCCGCAGCCGTTCGGCGAAGCCGATGTGATCGCTGTCACCGTGGGTCAGTACGAGGCCCTTGATGTCGGCGAGCGAGCGGCCGATGTCTGCCAGCACCCGCTGCAGGTCATGCCAGTGCCCGGGCAGACCGGCGTCTATCAACGTGATGCCCTCGGACGCATCGACCAGATATGAGGCGACGATGTCATTACCCAGGCGATACAGGTGCGGTGCGATCTTCATAGCGATTCCGTTTCGAATGTTCGGATACTCGAATGTTTGCGATGGCTACGATACGTAGCTATCATGACTAATGTCAATAGCCATGGGGGATTCAATGCCGACACCGGAGCGCACCACGACAGCCACGATCGTCGCCGCAGGGCGCGAGATCCTTGAAGCAAGGGGATCTGCGGGGCTCACGATGCAAGCGGTCGCCACCCGTGTCGGAGTGCGCGCACCTTCGCTGTACAAGCGGATTCGCGACCGAGAAGCTCTGCTGTCCGCCGTCGCCGAAGCGGTTGTCGACGACCTCGCCGCACGCCTCACCAGCGTCGCCGCCACCACGACCGTCACCTCCACCGACACGACCCCAATGACCAACGGCCACGACACGCTGGAAATACTCGCCGATGAGTTCCGCGCGTTCGCGCACGATCACCCTGAGGGGTTCCGACTGATTTTCACGGCATCCGCGCCGTTGGATGCACTCGATCGCGCAGCACAGCCCGTGCTCACCGCATCCGCTGCTCTCGTCGGTGAAGCCGACGCTCTGAAAGCCGCCCGGCTCTTCACATCCTGGACCACCGGTTTTCTGCAGATGGAGCTTGCCGGAGCGTTCCGCCTCGGCGGCGACGTCGATGATGCATTCTCGTACGGGCTGCGCGTCATCATCGCGGGTCTGCGCAACAGATCCCCCTGACGCTGTCCACCCGCACGTGAGTTCTGCCACACTGAATCCCGGAGAGGGTTTCTATGACTACGCCTGAACAGAACACCGACGTGGCCGATGGCTCGGAGGAAACGGATGCGAAGCAGAACGAGCCGAAGAAACCGCGTCGGCGCTGGCGGAGGGCGAAGCTCACAGCCGTCGTCGTCATCGGCATCGTCGCCGTCGTAGCGATCGTCGGGTCCATCACCCCGTGGCCCTCTGCCATGGTGATTCGTGCCGTCTTCACGCAGGGCGGCGATGCGACAGCATCCGAAATGGAAGCCCACGTCCCCGAGACGAAACTCACCGAGACACTCGATGTCGCATACGACGATGACGGTGCCGACACGACGATGGATGTCTTCACCCCAGAATCTGCCACCGGACCCCTGCCGACGATTGTCTGGATTCACGGCGGAGCCTGGATCTCCGGCTCGAAAGAAAACGTCGATCCGTACATGCGCATCCTCGCGGCGGAGGGATACACCACCATCGCCGTGAACTACACGATCGGCCCCGAGGGGTTCTATCCGACGGCCGTGAACCAGCTCAACACCGCGCTCGGTTATATCAATGACAACGCGGCAACCCTGGGTGTCGATCCCACGCAGATCGTGCTGGCTGGCGACTCGGCGGGCAGCCAACTCGCCAGCCAGCTGGCGACACTCATCACAAGCCCGGACTACGCGGCGATTATGGATGTCACGCCGACGCTGAAGCCCGAACAGGTCATCGCCACCGTGCTCAACTGTGGCGTGTACGACCTATCTGCCCTCGCCGCTCTGGACGGCATCGTCGGCTGGGGATTGAAGTCCTCCATGTGGGCATACACGGGCACGCGGACCTGGGCGGAAGACGCATCTGGCGCCACGATGTCAACCGTCAATTGGGTCACCGAGGAGTTTCCGACCACCTACATCTCCGGCGGTAATGGCGACGGTCTCACCTGGCTGCAGTCCATTCCGATGGCAGATCGACTCACCGAACTCGGCGTCGACGTGACGACGCAGTTCTGGCCGGCCAATCACGAACCTGCGCTTCCGCACGAGTATCAGTTCCATCTCGATATGCCTGATGCGCAGACCGCGCTGCAGAAGACCATCGACTTCTTGAACGCACACACCACGCACTGACCTCCCATTACTCTCAAAAGTCTGACGAACGTCAGATTATTGAGATACTCTCGAGCGTATGGAGACCGAGAAGAACGAGCGCGCGTTAGAAGACGGCATCGTCACGGACCTGTCCGGGCGCATGACCTACGGGTCATACCTTGAGCTGGACAAGCTGCTCGATGCGCAGCATCCGGTCAGTCGTCCAGAACACCACGACGAGATGCTGTTCATCATTCAGCACCAGACGACCGAACTGTGGTTGAAACTTCTCGCGCACGAGCTCAGTTCAGCCCGCCGACTTCTCGCCGCCGATGACCTGCGTGAGGCGCTCAAGCGCGTTGCGCGTGTGAAGCAGATCCAGGCGGTGATGACGCAGCAGTGGTCGGTCCTGGCCACACTTACGCCGACCGAATACGCCGAGTTCCGTGGGGCGCTGGGAAACTCTTCGGGATTCCAGTCGGTGCAGTACCGCGTGGTGGAATTTGCCCTTGGCAATAAAAACGAGCGGATGCTGTCGGTCTTCCAGGACCACCCGTCAAACTTGGCGCTCCTCACGGCAGAGTTCGAGCGCCCCACGCTGTACGACGAGTTCCTGCGCTACGCCGCTCGCCGGGGCCTGGCCATCCCGCAGGAGATCCTGGATCGCGATGTGCGTGAGCCCTACCGTCCGCACGACTCGCTTGTGCCTGCCATCCGCGAGATCTACGAGAACCCGCGCACGTATTGGGATCTGTATGAGGCGTGCGAGGACCTTGTCGATCTCGAAGACAACTTCCAGTTCTGGCGCTTCCGGCATCTGAAGACAGTGACGCGCACTATCGGTATGAAGACAGGGACCGGCGGCTCCACCGGAGCGGCGTTCTTGCAGCGTGCGCTGGAGTTGACATTCTTCCCCGAGCTGTACACGGTACGCACCGAGATCGGCAACTAATGCGTGCGGCGGTCACCTGGTTTGACGGGGGCGAGTGGCGCGAAGGCGTGATTGCGGTCAGCAGCGGAGAGTTGCAACTGCTGCCCAATGCCCCTATCGCTGGTCTCCCGCGCCTCGACGGAGTCATCGCAGGTGGATTCACCGATCACCATGTGCACCTTCAACTCGTCGAGGCATCTCGGCTTGCGGATTCAGTGCTCGCTCGGGTCATCGACCTCGGCGGAAACCCGGAAGTGCTCTCGGCTGCGGCAAACGACGCCTCCTTCCGGTCTGCTTTGGCCGCTCTCCCGCCGGACTCAGCCACTTTCCCGCCGCATAACTCCGGAGTGTTGACGCAAACACGCACTGCGGGTGCCGATTTGGCGCCGATCGACGAAAAATCTCCGGAGTTATGCGGAGGGCAAGAGGGGGAACGCGAGGGGGAACCCCGAATTGACACCGCCCGACGCGGCGTCGAGATCACGTTCGCCGGGGCATTCTTGACGCCGCCAGGCGGATATCCGTGTGACCGCGCGTGGGCGCCAGAGGGCGCAGTCCGCGAGATCGCCGATGCGGATGCTGCCGAACGCGCCATCATCGAAATGAAGGACGCCGGAGCCACACGCATCAAGATCGCGAGCAACAGCACTGCGGGGCCGGTGTTCTCCGACGAGCTGTTACGACGGATCCTCGCGATCGCCGCGCACCACCGCATTCCGATCGTTGCCCACGCGGAGGGCCCTGGCGAAGCACAACGGGTTGTCCGCCTCGGAGCCGGGCGCCTCGCCCATGCACCATTCTCAGAGCGACTCACCGATGCCGAGATCATCGCGCAAGCGGCCTCGGCCTCGTGGATCTCTACTCTCGCGATTCACGATGGCGACGCGTATGACATCGCGGTCGAAAACGTCCGCCGTTTTCATGCGGCTGGCGGCACGGTGCTCTACGGCACTGACATGGGCAATGGTCCGATGCCTGTGGGATTCAACCTGCGTGAAATCAACGCGCTGCGCGACGCTGGCATCGACGCTATTGAGCTACTCCAAGCGCTGGATCCTGCCGACCCCCGCGGTCCGCACGCACGTCTCCTCTTCTTCCCCGGACAATCACCAGAAAAGGCAGATCCCCTCTGCGCCCGACTCCTTACCTCCGACGATCTGAAGGTGTGAACATGACTGATCTTCTTGATGCTGCCCGTGCCCTCGATGCCGCTGATCCGCTGCGCGCGCATCTAGACGCCTTCGTCGATGCCCCCGGGGTCAGCGCGTATCTCGACGGCAACTCACTCGGTCGCCCGCTGAAGGAGACGCCGGCGCGCATCGCCGACTTCATTCGCGAAGACTGGGGCACGCGCTTGATCCGCTCCTGGGATGAGCAGTGGATGGACCTCCCGACGCAGCTTGGCGACCGAATCGGCCGCGTCACGCTGGGCGCCGCGGCGGGACAGACCGTCGTCGCCGATTCCACGACCGTGCTTCTGTACAAACTCATGCGTGCCGGTGTCGCGGCTCGTCCCGACCGCACCGAGATCCTCATTGAAGAGGGCAATTTCCCCACCGATCGATTCGTCGCCGAGGGCGTTGCCGCCGAGCGCGGGTTGACGGTGCGCTGGCTAGCCTCCGACCCGGTCAATGGCGTGCAACCGGCCGATGTCGCCGCCGCCGTCACGGAACAGACCGCGCTGGTTGTGCTGAGCCACGTCGATTACCGCTCGGGGGCGCTGGCCAATATGGCAGCAATCACGGATGCTGCGCACGAGGCCGGCGCGCTCATACTGTGGGATCTGTGCCATTCTGCGGGCGTTATTCCTGTGCAACTCGATGCCTGCGGCGTCGATCTGGCGGTCGGATGCACGTATAAGTATCTGAACGGTGGTCCGGGCTCCCCGGCATTCGCCTATGTCAATGCCCGCCATCACGGTGTCCTGCGCCAGCCGATTCAGGGGTGGATGGGCGCGGGGGATGTCTTCGCGATGGGGTCGGTATATGCGCCCGCCGACGGCATCCGTCAGTTCATCAGCGGTACGCCTCCTGTGCTCGGGATGCTGGCAATGCAGGGCATGCTCGATCTGATCGAGAGTGCAACGATCGATGCCGTGCGCGCGAAATCCGTCTCACTCACCGAACTCGTCGTGCGCGCCGTAGGTGAAGAGCTAGCTCCTCTCGGCGCGCGACTTCTCAGCCCAGAGGATGCTTCACTGCGAGGTGGCCACGTCACAATCGGCCACGCACGTGCGGCTGAGGTGACGACAGCGCTCTGGGCGGACGGTGTGATTCCCGACTTCCGCTTCCCCGACGGCATCCGCCTCGGCCTCTCACCGCTGAGCACCTCCCACGTGGAGGCGGTGAGTGGCGTGCTCGCGGTGCGAGACGCGCTGCGCGCATGAGTGCGGCGGTGGCGACCGGCGACACTGCCACGCCTGAAGAGACCAGCATCCTCGACGATATCGATGCGCGTCCCGGCAGCACAGCATCCATTTTGCGCACGATCATCGGGCTCACGCTGCGCCGCCTGGGCGGCTGGATCTCTACCTCCGATCTCGTCAGGCTTGCCAGCGATGCGGGCATCGAACAGGCCAGGGCACGCACGGCAATCGCGCGAGTAAAGCAACACGGGCTCCTGCTCGCTTCACGCGAGGGCGGCAGCGTCGGCTACCGCCTGAACCCCGCGGCCACGGCGATGCTGGAGCGCGGAGATCGACGCATCTTCACCGTGCGGCAGATGCAACCAGATGATGCGTGGTGCCTCATCTCCTTCTCCCTCCCCGAAGCTCGCCGCGATACCAGGCACCAGTTGCGCCGCCGCTTGCAGTGGATCGGATGCGGCGTTGTCTCCCCCGCGCTCTGGATCTGTCCGGCACATCTGCAAGACGAAGTCGATGAGATCTTCCGCGAGCTCGGCATCCGCGACGCTGCAGTGCTTTTTCGCACCGCAACGCCGCAGGTCGCCGGCTCCCTGGCTGACGCCGTAGCGACGTGGTGGGATCTGGATACGCTTCGCGGTGAGCACGAACGATTCCAGTACGCGCTCACCGGGCTCGCGGCAGCTGAAGGTGCGGAGGTGTTCTCCGCCTATGTGCGCCTCATCGACAGCTGGCGCGTGCTGCCGTATATCGACCCGGGGCTACCCGCCGAACTACTCCCTGCCGATTGGCCGGGGCAGCATAGCTTCGACGAGTTCCGACGGCTGTCCGTACGGTTTGCACAGCCCGCCTGGGAGCACGTGCGAGCAACGGTGTCTGCTGACGACGTCAGCTCCTGACGCTGCGGAGGAAGGCACGGACGTTAGTGCGGAGTCGCTCGATGCGAGCATCTCGCGCGGCCTCGCGATCGAAGCCTTCATAGGCCAGCGTAGGTAGCCTGCGAACGTTGCTCGAGCATCCGAACTCGGCGCAGACGAGCGTGCCCAACGTGTCACCGTTTCGACCGGCAGCACCGGCTTTGCGCGCCGCATAGAGTTGCACGTCGTTGCGAAGAGTGACGTCTTCGCACCACGAGCATTGTGCGCGTGAGGCGACACGCTGCTCGGCGCGCTGCAAGAGAACGCCGGTGAGTGCACCATCGACCTCGGTGACGACGTAGGCACGTCGAACGAACTTCGCATCGACCCACCCGAGAAAGTCACGGGTCAAGAAGTCGATCTCGCTGAATGCGGATGGAAGGGTCAGGACAGAGACCTCCTTGCGGGAGGCATTGATAAAGCTGGCGCGGATGTCGCGCTCGGAAAGGGAAAGCATGGGTGTGCACTTTCGTTGAACGCCGTGGAGGCGATGAAGGATAAAGAGGAGTCAGTCGCCGACAGAAATCGGATACGACGAAGTCCCGGCGACGGGGTTCCGTCGCCGGCCTGTAGTCAGCCTCTGTCCTCGACGCACGAAGCGTCGAGGACCACCTTCCGCGCCGCAACGGCGCCCTTCAAAAACAGCATCTGGAGAGACTACACCAGATCGCTCAGCGCGTGAAGATGCACTCCCCCCGAATCCATGCGTCTTCGGATTCGCCGGTGAACACTTGGGCGTTCGTGAACAGCTGGCTGCCCAAAACGGGATTCCTATGCGGTCAGGGGGGCAATTTCGTAGCGGTGGGGCGTACCGAAGCGGTGAGCGGTGATCGAGACGGCCTGCTCACGCAGGAACGGCAGCAATTCGATGCGGCCGGCCGACAGGACGGGTCCTGCGTAGACAGCGACAGCGGGTGAGCCACCGGTGTGCGCAGCGACCTCCGCGGCGTTCCCGCCGACTAGGCGGATGCGTCCACCGTTGTCGGCCAAACGCGCGGCGCGCGCACCCCAGCCTGTCGCGTCTTCGACGGCGACGCCAATCCCGGATGCCGAGATCCACCCGCGTACGGACGCAGGAAGCTCGCTCTCGGTGCTGACGCTCAGTCGTGCACCAGTGCGAACACCGGCGGCAATCACACGGATCGCCTGCGCGACAGTGCTCTGCTCGATACGGATCGTCACCGGCACCGTGTCATAGCGCAGCGCGTTGTGTTCGGTCTCGAGTCCGGTGGCATCGCTCACTGCACCGAACTCGTCGCGCCACGCGTTGACATCGGAGGACAGCGCACCCTGCAGCCAGGCGGCGTCGGAGTCGGCATCCGTCTTCTCCAGGGCCGCAAGTGCGGCGCGTGAGAGAGCATCGGTCGGTGCGGGCGCGGTGAGCGGGGCATCCTCCCAATCAGAGAGTCCGATCAAATAGCTCGGGCCACCAGCCTTAGTGCCTGCTCCCACGGCCGCCTTCTTCCAGCCGCCGAAGGGCTGGCGCTGAACGATGGCACCGGTGATGCCGCGGTTCACATAGAGGTTTCCGGCCTGGACCTTCGACAGCCACTGAGCGATCTCGTCTTCGTCCAGCGAGTGCAGACCCGAGGTGAGGCCGTAGTCGATGGCGTTCACCATATCGGTGGCTTCATCCAACGTCTTTGCGGTCATAACGCCGAGCACCGGGCCGAAGTACTCCGTGAGGTGGAAGGGTGACCCCGCGGCAAC
This sequence comes from Microbacterium sp., assembly GCA_003524435.1. Classification (GTDB taxonomy): domain Bacteria; phylum Actinomycetota; class Actinomycetes; order Actinomycetales; family Microbacteriaceae; genus Microbacterium. The sequence goes on along the minus strand of DQHP01000121.1, from coordinate 894 downwards.
GCCCTCACGGACGCCCGGGCGCCAGAGTTGGCCCTTGTCGTCGAGCTTCTCGGGCTTGATGACCCAGCTCTCACCGGGCTCGAGCGTGGTCAGGGCGTGCAGCAGCTTGCCCTCGGCCGGGGCGATGATGGGGCCGATACGGCTGGACTCGTCCCACGGCTGGCCGACCTTGTAGGAGCCGACGGCGTCGATGAGCTGGCGGCGGAACCGCTTGCTCTCGGCAACGGTGCCGACGAGGATGACCAGGGATGCCGCGGAGCACTTCTGCCCGGCATGGCCAAATGCCGAGTAGGCGACGTCCTTCGCTGCCAGGTCAAGGTCAGCGCTGGGCGTGACGATGATGGCGTTCTTGCCACTGGTCTCTGCGAGCAGCGGTAGGTCGGGACGGAAGCTGCGGAACAGCTCGGCGGTCTCGTAGCCGCCCGTGAGGATGACGCGCTCGACGGCTGGGGAACTGATCAGCTGGGTGCCGAGTTCGCGTCCGTCCAGCTGCACGTACTGCAGCACGTCGCGGGGAACGCCAGCCTCCCAGAGAGCCTCGATCATGACGGCACCTGAGCGGCGGGCCTGACGCGCGGGCTTGATGATCACCGTCGAACCGGCGGCGAGTGCCGAGAGCGTGGAACCGGCGGGGATCGCGACCGGGAAGTTCCACGGCGGGGTGACGACGG